>JBNLCS010000033.1:0-2716 GCA_050303935.1 Bacteroidales bacterium | reverse complement strand
TATTTAATAAAAAGAAGAGGGCACCACGTAATTTACCTTGGCCAATCAATTCCAATAGAAGATGTTAAAGCTGTTCACGAAAAGACAGAGGCTGACTACCTTTTGTCATATTTCACATCGGCCATTTCACTTACTGAACTTAAAAACAAAATCAATAACCTTTCAAAAACATTTATAAAACAAACCATTTTCATAACAGGCGCACAACTTGACCCCCTTGATAGAATCCCATGGGACAATGTTGAACGGCTGCCTTCCCCACACTCGCTTATTGAATTTTTGAAAGATGTATAGGCCGAAAAAAAGGTTATAGAAAATTCGAATAAACAAATATTTAACATCCTCCAACACGGGGAAGCCTAAACAAATTTTTACCGGTCATGTTACTATTGCTAAGTAAAATTGAAAAAAATGAACCACAACAATACAAATAACAAAACTGTAATTGAGCTTATTGCTACACCATTTGTGAAATTCTTTAAAATTGAAGCTTCTGGCGGAATCGTATTGATATTCTTCACGATACTGGCATTAATTATTGCAAACAGCGGGATGCGGGATATTTATAATGCTATAATCAATTACGAATTATTGGTTAAAATAGGAAATTTTAAAATTGAATTGCCCGTACTTTTATGGATCAACGACGGATTAATGGCAATCTTTTTCTTTGTTGTAGGCCTTGAAATAAAAAGAGAAATATTAACAGGTGAACTTTCAAGCGTTAAACAAGCATCGTTACCAGTATTTGCAGCCATTGGCGGAATGGTCTTGCCGGCTTCTGTTTATCTTTTATTAAATAACAACCCTGAAACAGCAAATGGATGGGGTATCCCTATGGCAACCGACATTGCCTTTTCCCTTGGCGTACTAAGTTTATTAGGGAAAAGGGTACCCCTTGCATTAAAAGTGTTCCTGGTAGCCTTTGCCATTGTTGATGACCTTGGGGCCATACTGATTATTGCATTTTTCTATACTTCAGATTTGTCATTGAATTATTTGTTTATCGGATTGGCTTTATTTATTGTACTAATAACCCTTAATCTTTTAAATGTTAATAAATCCTGGATTTATTTTTCAATCGGGCTTGTAATCTGGTACATGTTCCTAAAAGCACATGTTCACCCTACCATAGCTGGTGTGCTGATTGCGCTCACTATACCTCTTAAAAGAAAAATTGACAGAAATATTTTTGTCCGTGAAACAAAAGAAAACCTCGATAAGCTATCCGGCAAAACAACACATGGAGAACAAATAATATTAATAGGCAAGATTGAAGAACTTATTGGTAAGGTAAAAAGCCCTTTACAAACTTTGGAACATAAACTACACAGCTTTGTTACATTTGTGATAATGCCTATATTTGCCTTTGCTAATTTTGGGGTGGTTTTCGATGGTGTGGGATTTGCTGACATATTCAGTAGCGTAAGTATGAATATTGAATTCGGGTTGGTTGTAGGAAAAGTATCGGGGATTTTAATTTTCTCATGGCTGGCAGTAAAACTTAAAATTGCGGTACTGCCTAAGGGTGCTAACTGGAAACAAATAACCGGAATAGGTTTTCTTGGAGGATTAGGCTTCACTATGTCGCTTTTTATTGCAAACCTGGCTTTTGACAATCCTGAATACCTAAATCCAGCCAAAATTGGAATACTTATCGGATCACTAATTTCCGGAATTATTGGATTTTTTATTTTAAATTTAACGTTACAAACAATATCAAATTTAAAAAACAATGAGTAAAATAAGGGCATCACAACTAAACGATCAATTAAAAAATAAAAACGCCAAAGAAATAATTGAATATGTAGCAGAAAAATATACAGGAAAAACTGTGTTTTCAACCAGCCTGGGTGCAGAAGACCAGGTGATAACACAAATGTTATCGAAATATGCCCCTTCTGTAAATATCTTTACCCTGGATACGGGAAGGATGTTTCCTGAAACGTATAAAGTACTGGAAGAAACCCAGATAGCGTACAATACAAAAATAAGGATTTACTTCCCCGATCGGGAAAGGGTAGAAAATATGGTTGAAGACAAAGGGATCAACCTGTTTTATAAAAGTATAGAAAACAGGAAATTGTGTTGCTCTATCCGGAAAACAATCCCCCTGAGAAGGGCATTAAAAGGTTATGAAGTGTGGATTACGGGGATTAGAAAAGACCAATCGGTTACTCGGTTTTATAATCAATATGCAGAATGGGACGATAATAATAAAATTATTAAAGTAAACCCATTACTTGATTGGACAGAAAAGGATGTATGGAAATATATACAATCCAATAATATCCCTTATAACGAGCTTCATGATGAGGGTTTTCCAAGCATAGGGTGCCAACCTTGTACACGTGCTGTCAAAAAAGGGGAAGATTTCCGCGCAGGCCGCTGGTGGTGGGAAGAACCGGAACACAAAGAATGTGGCTTACATAATCAGGTAATGTAGCATTATTTTTTATATGGGTATCGGATTAAAATCCTGAAATTTGTTCTTTTACTTTTGTTCCCGTAAAAGTTTCGGGATTTACGCTTCGCTCCAACTTGACACAAAAGAACCGAGCTTGCGAGCTCGATGGGGTCAAACAAAAAGTCAAGACTGACCGTTTTTTGCTTGTTATCTACACTTCATTACGTTAAATTTCCTGAACTCCTCCCTATTAAGATTTTGCGGGATTTGCTTAGGCAAATCCTTACAAATCCAGAACCGGGAGTCAAA
>JBNLCS010000032.1:0-1757 GCA_050303935.1 Bacteroidales bacterium | reverse complement strand
AATCTATAAATAAATCAAGGAAAAAGATAAAGGGTGTTTCAGGCACGTTTAACGATCAGTTTAATTCATATGCCGAAAATTGGGGAAATGCCACAAGTTTAATTAATAATACCCTTTTTCTGGATACGCTTATCCTTTCTGATCAAAAAATAGCTAAAAATATTATTCAGGGAGGAAATGAAAGGATTATAGCTAAAATTACCGATCTGTTGCTTAAACATGTCAACAGCCTGATTAACAACCTTGAAAAAACTTCCAAAGAAAATAACCCGACCTACAAATCACTTATTTTCCCAGAGAATTTACAGATCCGTGAAACATTTAATGACTCATACAAAAAAATAATTGAAACCCTTGAAGAATTACCTGCTGAAATTGAATTACCTGAAGTTATTTACAAAGATACCCTTCCTTTAGCATTTGATGATTATAACTCATTGTTGGCCAACATAAATAAATCTGCCAACTACTTTGTTGATACCTTGTTTTTTGAACCTTTTTACAGGGAAATGGAGCAACTGGAAAAGCAATGTGAACAGACCACTATTGAATGCAAGGAAGCAAACAGCTTATTACTTTTTAGAATTAATAATATCCAATCCAGTCAAAACGAAGTAACAAACCAGGATTCAGAAAGGGAATATATTGAAAAACTCATTGCCCAAATCAAACGTGAAAAAGAAAAACTGGAAAATTTCTTTACAAGCATTCAAAATAATGCTTCAAAATTTTTAGAAGAAGCTTACGCAAATTTATTTTACCATGCAATATTAGAATCCGAGAAACGAATATCCAGTAAGAAAAGAGAGCAGCAAAGTAAAAAACTAAGTATTGGTATTACAAAACGGTTAAATACCCTCAAAGAACAATTCAATAGCCTAATTGCCAATATTCTAAACACAACCAGTAGCGGAATTATCCTTTCAAGGAAATATTTATCGGAATTAAAAGAAGAAAAGGTACAAATTAAAAATATATTGGACCTGATTGATCAAATAACCCCTAATAAAAAGGTATACAATAATGTGCCTGTTTTTTACAGAAGTTTGATGAGCAGTGCTTCAAAAATAAACGATGAATTTTGGGTAAGCAGGGAATTTGAAATGGACCAGATTAAAAGTGCCCTTAAAAGACATAAAAATGGCTTGGGTGGGGCAGTCCTGATCAAAGGGGTACATGGGGCCGGTAAAACATCATTATCGCGGTTTGCAGCGCATCATTTGTTTAAAAGGAAAAATATTTTTTGGATAAACCCACCGGTAAATGGTTCCATAAATGTTGAAGACTTTTTAAACGAACTAAGAAAGCAAGTTGTTAGCTTCGGTGATTTTTCAGATATTTTTGTAAATATACCCCATGAAAGCGTTGTTGTACTTAACGACCTTGAGCTTTGGTGGGAAAGAAGCACCAACGGGAGTGTTGTTTTGGAAAAGATATTTGACCTAATAGAAATGTACGGAAACAAAGTATTTTTTATACTGAACTGTAATACCTTTTCATTCAACATTATAAAAAAGATTGTTAACATTGAAGACCATTTATTGTCTATCATTAATTGTGAAAGTTTTAACACCCGCCAACTGCAATTTTTAATTATGAGCCGGCATAAATCCAGTGGGCTTAATTTGAAATACCGGGGCAAAAATGAAGATGAAATAAATCAATTAAGCTCTACATTCCTGTTTAATGCTTTCTTCAATTTTTCCGGAGGTGTACCAGGTATTGCAATGAACACATGGAAAGCAAATATTATTGAA
>JBNLCS010000031.1:0-7982 GCA_050303935.1 Bacteroidales bacterium | reverse complement strand
TTTTCATTAAAATGTTTGTGAATTATTTATAGATAATATGGTATTTTTATTTTTTTAATAAAATACGTAAAATTACGAAAAAATTGGGTGATTTATATTACCACTACCTACTATTGTTTTTTGAAAAATTATTTATACTTTAACTGCAAGTAAATTTATCTAAACACCTTAATAACATGAATGTAAAATGGATATCTAAAGACGGCAAACAAATATTATATGCCGATTACAGGGGAATGAAAACACCAGAAATGATCAAACAATTGGAGCATGAAGCTGATATTATGTTAAAATCTTCTAATAAAGTTCTTTATCTGGGGAATTTTGAAGATACAGTGATTGATAAGGATTTTATGAAGAAGGCAAATGAACTTGGAAAAAAGACTGAACCTTTGAATGAGAGATCTGCACTTGTTGGGGTCACGGGTATGAAAGCCTTGCTGTTAAATACGTATAATATGCTTACAGGAGGTAAGATCAAAGCTTTTAAAACGGAAGAAGAAGCATTGGAATATCTTACCAAATGAAGTTTATTCCGTAAAGACCATAACTTCTCCTTAAGTAACTAAAACCTATTGTACCTGTTTTTGTTTGACAGGAATTAAAATATATGTTTAATTCTAACAAGTTACCTATGGAGAAGGTTATGTTTAAAACTTACAAAGAAATTATTGAATCCAGATGTGAAAAATTTGCTGATAAAGATGTATATGCATTTTTAGCTGATGGAGAGGAGAAGGTTGAAAGGATCAGTTATGGTAAATTTCTTAAATATGTTTACCTGGTTGCTGGAAATCTACAAAAACAACTACAAAGTGGTGACCGGGTTTTAATATTATGTCCGCCAGGTATTGAATACAATTTATCGTTTATAGCATGTTCCTTTGCCGGGACAATTCCGGTTCCCTTATATCCGCCTGATACAAGATCCTTGGAAAGGGTTGTTAGCATCATAAAAGATTGCAACCCAAAAGCTGCTATAGCAAATGTTCATACCATTGAAAAGTTCTTTGGTGACAATAGTCAGGAATTTATTAAAAAGAATGTAAAGGATAATCCGCTGATAGCTGGCGTTATTAAAAAAATACGATTTTTTGATATTGAAAACCTTAAAAAAACGGAAGGAAATTTATATAAAAACATTGAAGTCAAGCCAGAAGATGTTATGTACCTTCAATATACTTCCGGGTCCACAAGTAGTCCGAAGGGGGTAATGGTAACGCACGATAATTTAGTTTATAATACTCACTACATTGCCAATTTTTTTGGACAGGATGAAAATGAAATAGCTATAAGCTGGATTCCACCATTTCATGACATGGGATTGATAAAGGATGTTTTAACTACCATCTATTCAGGAACCACGTTGTATTTTATGGCCCCAAATTCATTTATTAGAAAACCGGTAAGGTGGCTAAATGCAATAACAAAATATAGTAAACAAGGGTATGTAAACTCTGGTGGGCCTAATTTTGCTTACGACTTATGTGTAAAAACGGTTAGTGAAGAGCAAATTAATGAATTGGACTTGTCCAATTGGAAAATCGCGTATAATGGTTCTGAACCAGTTCATTACAACACTTTAGAGACATTTTATAATAAATTTAAAAAAGCTGGCTTACACAAAAATGCACTGGAACCAGTTTATGGTTTAGCTGAATCTACCTTGATGGTTGCAGGGCCACTCAGAGATAATAATCCAATTGTTCGACATGTGGATAAGGCAGAAATGACAAAAAACAAGGTAGAGGAAATTTTTTCAGGAAAAGATGCAATTGATGTTGTTTGTTGTGGAAAAACAATTCCTGAGCAAGAAACTCTAATTGTAAACCCGGAAACCTTTGAACCATGCCCGGAGAATGTAATTGGTGAAATTTGGGTGAAAGGAAGGAGTGTTGCCGCGGGATATTATAATAATGAAAAGGAAACACAACGTACATTTAAGGCTTACCTGGCAGGCGATAAAAATGGTCCGTTTTTAAGAACTGGTGACCTTGGATTTTTGGTTGAAAATAAGATCCAAATTACCGGAAGGCTTAAAGATTTGATTATTATTAACGGTTCCAACCATTATCCTCAGGATATTGAAATTACTGCCTATATGGCCCATGATGCACTCAGGCCAAATGGAGGTATTGCATTTTCGATACCTAAAGATGAAACGGAAAAACTGATAATTGTATATGAAGTTAAAAGAAGCTCATTAAAGAATATTAATTCGGAAGATATAGTAAATGCTATAAAAAGCGCTGTGTTTCAAAAACACAGCATACCGGTTTATGAGGTAGTGCTGGTTGAATCGTCCTCAATACCCAAAACAACAAGTGGGAAATTACAAAGGCGGTTGTGCCTGCAACAATATATGAATAATGATCTTCACAGAATAGATGTTAAAATAGAAACTGAACAATAAAAGGAGATAGTTAAAATGAGGAAAGAAGAAATTGAAAATACAATTTGTGAAAAAATGGCCAAGGTGTTAAATACCAATGCGTCTGAGATTGATAAGGAAAAATCCTTTGAACTATTTGGAATTGATTCAATTACTGCAGTTAGGATGGTGGGTGAACTGGAAGACTTTCTCGATATTGATTTGCCTTCATCTTTATTATGGGATCACAACAACGTGTCCAAATTATCTGAACATTTACTGGAATTAACCGAAAACTAACATCACATGAAAACATTTAACACAGTACAGGAAAAAACCAACATCAAAGATTATGAACCAATTAGCCCGGCGATCAGCAACCAGGGTATGTCCCAAATGTATAAGGAATACTGCCGGCCAAAATTATCTGAATTATTAGCTAGTTTAAAATTGGATAAAACTTACCATAAGGCAAGAGGCAATTATTTATATTATTATAAAGAAGTAATGGGTAAAATTGTGGAAGCACCTGTTCTTGACTTTGTTAGTGGATATGGTACTAATTTACTTGGTCACAACCATATTGAGCTTAAAAAGGTGATGAAACAATGCTTGGATAATGATGCCCCTTTCACTGCCCAGGCAGCAAACAGGCCAATGGCCGGATTATTGGCAGAAAAATTGAATGAACTTATACCAAATGATGAAAAATATTTGTGCAATTTCACCAATTCAGGGACCGAAGCAGTTGAAGCTGCTATTAAGCACGCTTACATGGTTTGGCAGGATGAAATATCCCGGGAACATGTAAATATAAATTGTAAAATCAATGACTTTTTCAATGAAACTACTACTGAAACATCGGGTATTAAATTACATCATACATCTGAAATTGAAGCTTTAAGGCATAATATTTTGGAGTTCAATAATATGCAACTGAACAATTTTGCTAAAAAAGGCATTATATGTTCATTTAAAGGCTCTTTTCATGGCAAGACAACTTCTTCTGTAAAGGTAACATATAATAAAAGTTTCCGGGAAAGTTTTGAAGATATGACTACGTATGAAACTGTATTTATTGATCCCAAGAATCCGGATGAGATTGAAGAGGTACTTACGAATAATCATTTCAAATTGTTGTATCCAAAAATTGAAAATGACAGGGTTGTTTTAAAAGAAAAGAGTTTTGCCCGTTTATTTGCGTTTATTATGGAAATAGTAATTGGCGAAGGTGGCGTTATTCCGGTGCCGGATAACACCCTAAAAGAAATTGCCGGGTTACATAAAGCATATAACTTCCCTTTAATAATTGATGAGATACAAACAGGTTGTGGCAGGACCGGTAGTTTTTTTGCATATACCAATACTCCTTTAAAATCAATACACCCTGAATATATTACCTTAAGTAAAGCACTGGGAGGTGGCCTTGCAAAAATAGGGGCAACTATGATCAGGGAAAATATTTATGATCACGAATTTGGCTTATTACATACCTCTACTTTTTCTGAGGATGATATTTCTTGTAGAATAGCTTTTGAAGCAGTGAGGATCATTACTGAAAACGACAATTTTATTTTACGTGAAATAGAAAATAAAGGAAATTACCTTTTATCCCAGTTAAATAAGTTAAAGGAAAAATATCCTGATATTATCAAAGATGTTCGGGGAAAAGGGTTAATGCTTGGACTTGAATTTACTGATTTATCCAATTATAGTCCGTTTTTCAAATATTCCGGCACACAAGGTTTTATATCAATGCTTGCAGCCAGTTACGTGTTACATTATCATGATATCCGTATATTGGCACCATTAAGTACAATGTTTAAAGGTGCAAGAGGAGAGAAGCGTAAATCGGTATTAAGGTTGCAGCCGTCAGCATATGTTGAAATTGATGAGATAAATCATGTGATTAATGCCCTCGATGAAGTATTAAATGTGATTAACAGTAATAATGAGTTTGTACTGCTTGCGCATCTTATTAATGAAGAATTAAGCGTACTCGATCGCAAGTTTCCACCCAAGTTTGATAAAATACCAGTTAAGAAAATAACTGAGAAAGCCGACATTAAATTAGGTTTTATTGTTCATATCACAGAACTGGATTACCTGATAAATCATTACCTGGTATCGTTTAATGATTATAAATATAAAAGAAGGGAGTTGGGAAAATGGTGGAATAAACTATGTCGCTTTCTTGAGCCCGATTTGATGAAACAATCTGTTATTACATCAAAAGATAAAAAGGTGGAAATAAATATCATGTGCCTGCCTTATCTGCCAAAATATATGATAAGGGTTTTTGCTGAAGGAAGAGATATGTGTAACTATAACAGGGAATGTGAAACGAAGTTAACCGAAATGCAGGATAAGATACAGGATGCCGCCATTGATGTAACTTTTCAGGGAAATGGTGAGTTAAAAACTTCAGTAATCGGTTTAGGTGCTTATAATTCCATTGTAACTGATAATGGAAAGGATTTTAACGATTATAACCTTCCTGTGACCACTGGTAATTCGTATACCACAGCCCTTATGTATCAGGGGTTGCTTAAAGCGGCCGACAAAATCAAACTTGATTTAAACAATGCACGGGCCGCAATAGTTGGTGCAGGTGGAAATATAGGTCAGGCAATTTCCGAGCTTTTAGCTATTAAATGTGAAAGTCTGCAGTTAATAGGAAGGGAAACTTTTGAAGGACAACAAAAGCTTGAGAAGACAAGGATTGCCGCGTATGAATTTATCAGGGAGAAAATAAACCTTGCTGTTGATACAGCCAGTATAGAAGATTTGAACATACTTTCTAAAAGGTTGCTAAAAGCAAATAATTTTGAATTGCTTCCTGAATACAATGAAATTAGTAATGAGGTAAAGTTGTGCCTTGAAAGGTTTATCACTATTAGTAAACTTGATGAAATTAAAAATGCCGACATGGTAGCAATTGCCACAAATTCAACGGATACATTACTCATTACCCCGGAAAAGGTAAAAAAAGGAGCTATTATCTGTTGTGCTTCCGTACCCTCAAATTTAAGTGAACAGTTCAAAGGGGTTACAGATGAATACTTTGTGTTCGATAGTGGATACGCGAAACTTCCCGGGGATAATAAAATTGATTGTATTGGTATGCCAAAAGATGGCCTGGTTTACGGATGTTTGGGTGAAACTATTTTGTTGGCACTTGATGAAACTAAAAAATCATTTTCAAAAGGTAAAGTTACTTCGCGTAAAATACTAGAAACAATTGAAATGGCAGAAAAATACGGTTTTGAACTCGGTAAATTTGTTTTAGGTGACCATATCAAAAGGATGGCAACCTAGCTTTAGAAGTACATAAATAGCATTATGAGGGGGTAAGAAATACAACTTTTGTACCCCTCTCATTTTATATTGATTCCATTTTAATCGAACTGTCAATTAGATCTTTCTATTGATATTTTGGGATAAAATGATGGCAAAAATATACTAATAACTTTTGCTCTCCATTACTAAAAAGCATTGGTTACATTGAACCGTACCCCCCACCTCCGGGAGTTTCAATAATAAAAGTATCCCCTTTGTTCACATCAATATTGTCTATACCTTTTAACTGTATCTTTTCGCCATTTTGCTTAATAATGTATTGTTTTCCAGGCGATCCGTTTTTTCCGCCATTTAATCCATATGGACCACTATTCCTGCGTTGGGATAGTACAGATAAATTAATATCCGACAAAAATTCATATTCCCTGACCAGGCCATTTCCACCATTCCACTTGCCATTTCCACCTGAATTTTCCCTGATTTTCATGCTTCTTATTTTCACCGGGTACCTTTGTTCCATCACTTCAGGGTCAGTAAGTCTTGTATTTGTCATATGGTGGTGTACGGCATGGGCTCCGTGAAAACCGTTACCAGCCCCGGTACCACCGGCCAACGTTTCATAATAGCCAAATTTGTCATTTCCAAACAATACATTGTTCATAGTTCCCTGTGAAGCGGCCATTACTCCAAATGCTTTTAAAAGGGTATCTGTCAGTCGTTGGCTTATCTCTACATTACCGCCAACTACCGCAGGGCATTTAAACGGGTTTTTTTCAAAATGAGGATTTAGGATCCCGGTAGGGATATCAATAGAAACAGTTTTTAAAAGCCCATCGTTCAACGGAATGTTTTCGTTTAATAACAATCTGAGAAAATAGATGGCAACACTATTTGTTATGGCCGGTGTAGCGTTCATATTGTCAGGTTGTACGGGGGCACTGTTGTTAAAAGATATCTTCGCATTCCTTCCTTTCTTTTCTATTGCTACACATAGTTTGGCACCATTGTCCAGTTTTTCTTCGGCAAAATATATGTTGTCAGGTATTTTTTCCAATACATCACACATTTTTTGTTCTGCATAACCTGTTAATTCATTGAAATACTGTTTTACTTTATCAATGCCATATCTTTTACATAGATCAGTTAATTCATTTGCCCCTTTTAAATTGGTGGCCAGTGCTGCATTAATATCTGCTATATTTTCTTGAATGCTTCGGCTCGGATATGGGGAATTAATTAATATTTTTCTCATCTCTTTCCAATTGGTTTTCCCGTTTTTAACAATGTAAAATGGTTGAATAACCACGCCTTCTTCAGCCAGACATTTGGCTTTTGGGGGCATTGATCCCGGCGATATCCCTCCAATTTCGCTGTGATGGGCCCTGTTAACTACAAAGGCTAATAATTTGTCTTCCACAAAAACGGGTGTTATGGCGGTAACATCCGGTAAATGGGAACCTCCATATGCCGGGTGGTTTGTGATTATTGTATCACCAGGTTTGAAGGAGTAATGTTTTAAAACGGTACGTACGCATATACCCAAACTACCCAAATGGACTGGTATATGCGGAGCATTGGCTATTAAATAGCCTTTATCATCAAGTAAGGCACAGGAGAAATCAAGCCTTTCTTTTATGTTTACTGAAAAAGCGGTCCGCTGCATGAGTGCTCCCATGTTTTCGGCAATTGACATAAAACGATGTGTAAATAATTCAAGTTCAGCTTGTTTATTTTTTGTTTCAGTGGAATTTGTTGTGTTAACGTTGGAAAGTATAGCAGTACGGTTTGCATCTAAAAAAAGAGTCCATTCTTTTTCAATAAACAAGGTACTGTAATCGTCTAAAATCAAAGCAGGTCCTTTAATAAAGGCTCCGGGCAGCAAAGAACTAAGATTAAAAACAGTAGCTTCAGTTTGACTATAGTGTGTGGCATCGGGTAAGTATTTAGTAATTTTTTTAGATGTGATATTAGCTTGTTTCTTTTTTTCGGCAACAATAACCCGTAATGTTTCTACTTCAATTTCCTTTTCTGTTGTCCAGTGCCCGTAAAGCTTTCGGTATTCTTTCTCAAAGTTTCCCGGTATTTCATCTACAGTATGAAAAGGAATTTCCAGGCTCGTATCCTGACCAACGAGACGCAAAAAGATTAATTTTTTGACTACTACAGCATTCTGTTCTTTAATTCCTGTTTCTATTAATTTTTTGAATCCTTTTCGGGTTAGTTCTTCATACAACGATGGTAAAGTGTCTGAAATTTCTATAAAAGGTTTTAATACCAATTGAGTAATTATTTTTTCAATACGCGCATTTCC
>JBNLCS010000030.1:0-3567 GCA_050303935.1 Bacteroidales bacterium | reverse complement strand
GTTTCAAAAACAACAACATCATCCACTGATAAAAGACCAACAACGTCTGAATCAGGAGTACCAGCATCTTCAAGGTCAGCATCAGTAGAAATGGCATCAAAATCAGAAGCAGACAAACTAGTCAATGCCAATTTAGTTGCGTTTTTTGTTCCCCATTCACTTATTTTATAAGCTGTAACACCTTGTATATCAGATTGTGAAGGAGCATAAAGAGCTGCATCACGTGCGCCATTATAATGTACAATATCTATACTTGCTGCATTCGTTTTGGCTTCATCACCTGAAATCGAGTAGGTTTCCCCTGTTTCTAAACTTGCACAACTTGGTTCACTACTGCTTTGGGCGCCTAATAATACAACCGTATAATTTTCTAATGTAACAGGTGCATCTTCAGTAGTAATTGTAAATTCTTTAGAAGCCTTTTCACCATCCTTATCGGTTATGGTAAAAATAAATTTTTCCGTGCCAACAGCTTCCATTGCTTCAATTTCCAACGTTACAGAAAAACTTGATTTATTGTCATTACTTAATGTTGAATCAATTGCTGTGCTAGGTGTATTGTTTGCTACTCTTTCAACTTTAAAAGATTCAAGGTCTGCATCACCTGCCAAGGCAGTTACAACAACTGAAAATGTTGAACCTGCATTCACGGTGGCATCGGCAGCAATGTTATCACCTGAGCCATCCAAAGATATTGATGGAGGTGTTACTTCTGTTTCTTCACAAGCGGTAAATAAACCGATAACAGCTAAAATCATTAATCCTGATAGAAATTTCATTTTTTTCATATTACTAATTTTAAAATTTAACATTCTACTATTATTATTTTAGTGTTTTACTCTCTTCTAAGTTATTTAGATGCCTCTTTCACGGTAAAAGTTGCGTCCAAGTTTAAATAAATTTACAAATAATTCTTTAATATCTCAATATCAACCAATACTGTTTATTCACAAATTGTAATTAACGTAATAATTTAAAAATTGTTTTATGGATTCACAAAAAGAATGCCAGAGTTAGTTTTAAGTTTAAAGTTCAAAGTTCAAAGTTTAAAGTTCAAAGTTTGCCGTTCTATTTTACTTTTATCCCCAGCCTCATCCATCAATTCTTTTGGGCAAATAATTATCCTCCGATAAACAAACCTGTGATGAAAAATTAATGGCCAGTTCCATGATCCTGTTCCAGGATTCTTCAGAACTTGTGGAAAGGTTTTCCTTTTTAATGTTTTCCTTAATCAGTCCGTAAATAATACCGGCATTAAAGGTATCACCGGCACCAATGGTGCTAACGGGTTTTATTTCAGGTACGTTGTATTTCATTTTTTTTTCGGCAACCCGTAACTGTACTCCATTTTGAGCAGAAGTATAGGCCAATACCGCTTCTTTATTAGGAAATACTTCCAATAATTCCTGAAAAGCGGTAACATTAAAAATACCCTGAAAATCTTCGTTCGACCCCCTTACTACATCCACCATTTCAAAGAACCTGAAAAATTTAGGCCTGAGCTTCTCAATCTCATGATAATGAGGTTTCCTGAAATTGGGATCATACATTAACAAAGCACCATTTGATTTAGCTTTTTCCAGAAAAGGCAGTATTTTATCTTCAATACCTTCGTACATTGCATATACAGAACCAAATAATATGATATCATCTTCTGTTACCTCCGGAAAATCTGTTTTAAACCTGTTTGAAGGGACATTTCTGTAAAAATTATAAACAGCATTGTTATCATCCTGCAAAAATGCCAAGGATATCGTGGTCTGACCATCATCATACCTGTAAACATAATCAGTATTTACATGGTTATCTTTTAAAAACTGATGGGTAATATCACCTGCAAAATCGTTACCATACTCGCCAATTAAATATACGTTAACCCCCAACCTTCCCAAAGAAACACTGGTATTAAGCATAGATCCCCCTACTTTGGCCGTAAAGGGTTTATTGTTTCTGAACAAGATATCATAAACCGATTGTCATATGGTAAACACGCGTCTCATGGTTTAGGGTTTAGTTGTTCGTTCTTAGTTGTTTGATTTCATTTTTCCTTCATTTATTCTTTATTCCTTCATTCCTTCCCCGCTTTCTACGGAATTTCGCCCAAAGGGGCTCAACATTCCTTCATTCCACCATTCCCAATCAAGCTTCTGGACTTTACCCCCAGGTAACCTCCATGGTGACGTTTGGCATATTCTTCCACTGTAAAATTAATTTTTTGCATCATCATGGCAACCAATACATCACCTATCACTGTCATTACCGTGTGAGACGTTGTGGGGGCCATTCCAAGCGGACAAACCTCCTCAGGCTTTCCGGTATACAGCACCGCATCTGCCATTTTGGCAAGAGGACTGTCTTTTTCTCCGGTTATCAATATCATAGGTACATTTTTATACAGTCTTTCTGTAAGGTCCACAAGTTCTAACAACTCCCTGGTTTTACCCGAATTAGATATCAAAAAAAGCAGGTCATTGGGTTGGATCAGCCCGAGGTCCCCGTGTTGAGCATCACTGGCATGCAAAAAAACACCGGGTGTACCTGTAGAGCTAAAAGTATTGGAGATCCAATGAGCTACCTCTCCGGCCTTGCCCATTCCTGAAGTAACAATTTTCCCTTTTTTCAAATGCACACGTTCATATATCAATTCAACAGCTTTGTTATAGCCTTCATCCACAGGGATATTATTAACTGCCTGTGCTTCACGTGATACCAGTTCCTTAATTTTATCAAGCATTCGTTGGTTTTTCTGTTTATTAGCAAACAAAGATATAATTATATACTGACACTTTTTGTTTTTGCAAAAGCAAAGATTATTCGTATCAGTTATACCATAATTTGTTGACACAATTTAAGGTGAATGCTATATATATCCAACATACACCCGAATAACCTATGAATATTGCCAGTTAAAAGTCGATTAATCTAATTTGATGATATACCTCTCCTTTCGTTGAAAATAACCTGTATTTTTTGTAATTTGATATCTTAAAAATTGCGGTTGCAATATGTTATAAAATAGTATTGGTCCTATTTTATAGGTATATGGTATCTAGGTAACTCAGTTGGAAATTGTAGAATATAACTACATATTAGGTAGTATACGGTAATATTGTTAAAACCAAATAAGGGGAAAGGTTATGAAGCAATTAGCAGTTATTGAAACCATAGGCAACATTACAAAAATGGAACGATTGCAACCTGTCGAAAATAGTATTATGCCAAATACATTGGTATTAAGGAATACAAACCCTTTTCCGGGGTACATTTTCAACCAGGATGATCATTCTTATATCGGGGCTAGGTTTTCATCGGTGTATATAATGTTGCACTACAAATATGCCCCTGAAAAAATAATAAAACTATCTTCCTTATTTAGGCCACAACTACAACTGGATTGCCAAGCCGGTTATGGTGAAATTAATATGGGAGGATATATCTTTCCATGTATTCGGATCAAGGGTTTAAAATACCTGAATGTAATTGATAAAGTACAGGAATTGGTAAAATATCATGGTTTTAACCTTATGAAAAAAAAACGTTTACTCACCGAGGGAATAGTAACAATTT
>JBNLCS010000029.1:0-4670 GCA_050303935.1 Bacteroidales bacterium | reverse complement strand
TGGACGTCCAACATCAACTGTTTTGAAAGTATTGATTTCTTCAGCTACCGGCACAATCCATTTTTGAAGCTGTTGTTTTTCTGTAATAAAAACAGGTGTATACATGGGATCGTAGGCATTACTATCCTCAATACTCCCCAGTTCTCCGGCCAATACAACCGGCCCATACATAAAAGCAACCCTGTTACCATCATCAGGCATGCTTTCAATTCTAAGTTCAAAAGGCATTTTCACTTCAATCTTATCACCCTCCTTCCAAACATTATTTATCTCAATAAATGAACCCGGTTTTTGTCTGAACCTTTTTTTCTTTCCGTTAACCAATATTTCAAAACCTGATGTTGACCAATAGGGATAACGTATAAATACGGATAGCTCAACAGGTTGGGTACAATGAAAATTTAATACACTTCCCTGCTCATCAGGATAATTGGTGACCTGTTCAACAATCATTCCTTTTTCCTTCCAATTCAATTTAGAAGCTATAAACTGACTTACAAATAGCTGCTCGTTGTTATGAAAATATATATTCCGGGAATATTTTGCATGAGTTTCCATTCCAGAACCTACGCAACAGGTAAACCATTGAGGATCCTGATATGTTTTATACCCTCCCATGTCGAGTGAGAGGTTATAAATAACATGGCCACTTTTAGGGTGCTGCGCCGACAATATATGGTTTAGCAATGCCCTTTCATAAAAACCAGCAAATTCGGCCGAAGCATCCCATTCAAACAAATGACGTGTTAGTTTAAGCATGTTATAAACATTACATGTTTCAGTTGTATTTTCACTAAGACGATTCCTGAGTGTATCCGGCGAACCAAAATATTCGTGGTTACAATGTCCCCCGGTAACATATGAGTGATGATAAACAACCCTGTCCCAAAAAAACCTTGCAGTATTCTCAGTCAATGTATCCCCTGTTAATTCATATATTCTTGCGAGCCCTGTTAATTTTGGAATTTGCGTATTGGCATGTTTACCAGGCAAAATATCTTTTCTTTCCGATAATGGTTCGAGAATTTCTTCATGATAAAATTTGTTTGCCAGATCAAGATATTTTTGTTCGTTGGTCAGTGCATATAAATTAGCAAGGGCTTCATTTATTCCACCATGCTCACAGCGCAACATTTCCTGTATTTGTTCATGGTTCATTTGCGAGATATAGTTATTCATCCAGTCCGCAAATTTTTTAGCTATATCGAGCGATTTATTATTATTACATAAGCTATAGGCATCCAGTAATCCTGCCATTATTTTGTGTTGTGTATAAATTGGCGCCCAAATACCGTTCAGATCAAAACCTTTCGACCGTATATTGCCTTTTGACACCTCTTCTTCAAAAACCTTTTTAGCACCGGGCACGGCTCCCAAGTAACCGCTACCTTCAGCATTTTGACATAATTCCAGTTCATCAACAATGTAGTTTGCCCTTCGTAAAAATTCTTCATCGTCGGTGGTTTTATACATCATTGCGCAAGCACTCAGGTAATGTCCCAGACTGTGACCCGCCAGGGTTTCGCCCTCCCAACCGCCATAATGCACGGCTTTAGGCTCCAATCCAGCTTCAATCCTGAACTTTGCCAGTAAACGGTCAGGCTCATAATTTAAAAGTATTTCTTTATTTAGTTGGGTAGCATGAAGAAAAGGTCCATCCAATAATTCAACATCATCCATATCAAATGAAACCACCCTGAATTTGACCTTTTCAGGACCATCTTTCTGAACATATACTTGTTCTTTATTATTGCATGAAAACAAAAACATCCCTGAAATTAAACATGTTGTGATAATTCTGATTTTATTAATTTTCATCTTTTTTATACTTCGTAAATTATACTATGATAAATATGCAAAACTTAACCCGAAAAATTCACTAATTTTTCTGACGATTAAGATATACCTCAAACTTGGGTTCATTACATTCTCCAAATTTGAGTATCTCTAAATCGGGACTTCCCGCATTGAAACCCATAACCCATCGCTCAGCACATATCAACAAATTACTGTTTTCCTGTTTGGGTTTTATTCCATACCGGAGGATCCTCACCTAAAATATGTTTGACAAAAAAATCCCTTCTTTTTCTCTCACCGTAGGCCCCTCCACTAGTATGGTTTTTACCGGGCAATACCACAAATTCAAAATCTTTTTTTTCATCAATCAGCATTTTGGCCAACCTATACGTTGATGCCGGATCAACATTATTATCAATTTCGCCCACAATAAGCATCAACTGACCTTCCAGGTTTCCCGCATTCTCAATATTAGAAGATGCTTTATAATGCTCCCCTACGGGATATCCCATCCACTGTTCATTCCACCATATTTTATCCAGCCTGTTATCGTGGCATCCACAGGCAGACACAGCCACTTTGTAAAATTCAGGATGAAATAACAAAGCTGCTGTTGAGCTCTGTCCACCTGCTGACGTCCCAAAAATGCCGACATTGCTGATGTCAAGATATGAATATTTGTCGGCTATTTTTTTTATCCAAATAATACGATCTTCAAAACCGGCATCCTTTAGATTTTGATAACATACATCGTGAAAAGCTTTTGAGCGGTTTGAAGTTCCCATTCCGTCAATCTGAACCACTACAAAACCCAATTCAGTAATCCCTCCTATATAACTGTAATACGGGGTAAACCATTTTTGAACAAATGAACTATGCGGGCCTGCATAAATATATTCTAAAACAGGATATTTTTTAGTAGTATCAAAATTTACCGGACGGTAAATATTTCCCCAGATCTCGGTTTTGCCATCCCTGCCCGGAACCATGTATGGCTCAGGCATTGCGAACCCTTTTTTCAGCAATTCACTTATGTCAGCTTTTTCAATCTCCAATAGCATTGCTTTACTGTCTGTTTCATGCAAATAGCTTTCAGGGGAAAAATCAGGAGCAGAATATGTATCCACAAAATAACGGTAATCATACGAAAACATTGCACGATGATTTTTTTTCACCGGGGTAAGGTCTGTCATTTCAGTACCATCAAAATTTATTTTATAATAATGAATAAAATAAGGGTCTTCATCTTCATTAACACCGCTTGCCTTAAAGATGATCTCATTGTTAACAGTATCCACATATTCAACACCACGAACCACCCATTCACCCTTTGTAATTTGATTGATCAACTGACCATTAACAGCATCAATACGATATAAATGATTCCAGCCATCCCTTTCAGAAGCCCAAATAATCCGGTTACCGCCATCAAGATCGTAACGATAATATTTTCCACTATAATCAATAAAAGTCTTACTCTTTTCGTCCACAACAACGGTTTTATTACCTTGAATATCTACCTGAACAACCTGAAATAACTGATGACCCCTTTGGTTATATTCAAAACTAAATGATTCACTATTGTTGTTCCACCGTATATTCGTTAAGGTAAACTGATCTTTATATACATCCGTTTCTATGTTTATTTGTTTTTTCTTATTTACATCAAACATTACCGGCAGCCTGATCCTTAATGAATCTCCCGGCCGCAGGTATTCATACTGGTGTAGTTTTGGCAAAAAGCTATCTTCGGGGGTAGATTCAATAAAATTCAAATATTTTTTAGGGTTTTCTGTTACTTTTAAAGAAACCAGATATTTACCATTGGGAGACCAGATCAGTTTTGAAGAATAATATTGGCCTGAATTGCCATCGTTGGTTAACTTTGTCGTTTTATTGTTCTTTCTGTTTTCAAGAACTATATTATAATCAACTACTTTAGCTATCCAGTTACTATCGGGCGACTTAACAGGAATATTTCCTAGTTCGTCCCCCTCATTTCCCCAATAGCCCACTTTCCTTGTTTTTTTTGTGCCGTTGTGAATAATTTCATTTTGTTCAATTTTATAAACAAATTTAAAACCATCTATTTCAAAGTTCATTTGGTTAACTTCCTTGTTGAAACGCAAATTTTTTATAGGCAATGCAAAGGGTTTAAAGGTTGTATCCAACAGTTCATTCAGCCGGTCACAAAACTTTTCCTGGTCAAATGCCGGCCTTTTTTCTAATGACCCGGCATTAACAATTATATATATTTCACCTTTTTTTACAGGTGTTTTATAAAAAAAGTAATAACTACTATCAACCCATGAAGGGGAACTAACAACGTTATAAATTAATTTTGAGAATTCCCTTGTTGAATCTGCCCGTTGATAGTCTTCTACAGAAACAGCTGAAGAGTTAAACAAAACTACAACGGAAAACATGCAAAGGAGAAATAATTTATTCATATTGCATTTTTAGAATTTATACATTAATATTTAAAAGAAAACAAAAAAATCAAATCAACAAACACAAAAAGTACAAATCTCATTTTATGTTGTCTTCATTTATGTTTTAAGTAATCCTCCTTTATAACAATGAACAAACTATTGTTAATATTAAAATTCTAATATAAATTTGCAATAAAAGATCATAAAATGAGATTTTTTTCAAAAACCATTTCATTCCACTTGAAAGGTGGAAAAAGCCTTTATGAATGTTGGATATTCTGATTTTCTGGCAAATACCCTTTTATTTCAAGCATTATTTATAAATCATTAGTGTTTATAACTAATAAAGTTATATAGTATTCTTATACATAGCTTTAAGTCCCATAAAGATATGTATATGGGATTAAAGTATGAAAAAATAATAAAAAGCCCATCGCAAAT
>JBNLCS010000028.1:0-3444 GCA_050303935.1 Bacteroidales bacterium | reverse complement strand
AAGGATGAAATAGAATTGTTGGTGGTTAAGCAGCAAAAGGAGTGCGATATTTATATTTTAAACGCATCCGGTGAAAGAACAACTGAGTACAATGCAGGTGACACCATTACTTTAGTTTTTGAAACCAAGAACAGAAAGGGTGAAAATTTTAAAGTAAATTTTAATGATCCAAAGGCTGATTTTAAATACAACGGGAAAGTATTAAAGAATGATACCTTAGAGCATACCATCCATACAGATATGGATAAAATAAGGTTAAGGGTAATTGATCAAAACTAAAAAATATGGGCAAAAAAAGGACAGCAACTTTTAAAGTAACCGATATGTCTACAAATAAAGCAATAAGTGTTACTTTAGGGGTAACAGTGCCCACCTTTGAAGCTTTTTTTGTAGAGCGCAAGGGTGTAGGCGAAACCTACATTTATGACATAAATGATGAAATAGAACTGTACATTTTAACCGAAGGCAAAACCGGAAAAGAGTTCACCATTGATCTTACCCGGCAAAATGCCGAATTTGAGTACGAAGGGCAGCATGTAAAGGATGGTATACTAAAGTATACAATCAAAGATGATTCAGAAGACATTGTTAAATTAAAAGTAATTAAGGAGAGGAAACTGACAAAAACTATTGCCGGTAAAGAAGTAACGGCCGATGATTGCAAAACCAGGGCAGGTATAATTACCGTAACTGACGATGAAGGCACAAAAAAAAGCTGGAAGGTAGATTTAAGGCGGAACCTTTTTATTATGCACCGAAGCCCGGTAGACAAATATATGATGAGCAAGTCAAAAAGTTCATTAGGCTATAATATTTCTTATTCCGTTTTAATAGATGGTGTAGAAACCGAACTGCCTGTTAAACATGCCATGCTAAAACGGATGAACAAGTGCAAGCCTTTACGGGGGGACAAAGAGGTAGATTGGTCAAAAATCTTCTGGCCCGATGGGGAGGATCATAAATTAATATTTAAAAGGTGGATAGGCGACCATGATCTACTGCAAATTGGATTGGGGGGTGGAAATTCTTACATCCATTCGGGCAGCAATTTGGGCCACATCATCGGTTGCTATATTTTAGCAGAAGAGGGAGAAATTTTAAAAAGAACAATTACAATTGAAAAGACCGATGCTCAGGGCTACACAACAACAGAGTATATTGTAGAGGGGGAACACCATATGAAAAGATCGAATGCAGCATTAAAGAGGATGCATGAATTGTATAATGAGGCCAATGGGGGCAAAAACGGGACTATTTTAACAGGCGATAAATTTATTCTAAGGACCGGCTCTACAGCCTCGGAAAGTGTGCAACGAAACAATACAAGAAACCCGGCCTATATAAAACCGGTGGCCCCGAAAAGCATTGACAAGATTGAATGAAAGCTATTAAAAAAGTAAAAACCAACAGGGGGCACGAAGTTTTTTTTATTTATCTCAACAAAAATGAAACATCCATGATAATTAATTATCACACAAGAGCATAACTATATGAAAGAATTTGCAAAAAACATAAATACCTCAAATTATGAATGTTTCATGTGGCAACTAAAAACTATTAAAAATGAACAGATGAAACAATTTTGGTTATTAAACAGTTTAACAGTTATACTAGCCTTATTTAACACACTTAATGTTACCGGACAGGAAGAGCCTGATTTGGGATGGTACTCAAACATTGATACGGCTATAGCCCATAAAGATAAGGTTGAAATATTTACAGTAAATTCTGAATATTTACCGAAAGAAGTGTATTCCTTTCCAAACTTATGGGAATTAATTTTCAAAGCAGGGGATTCAATCCCTGATGACTTGTATAAAATACCCTCGCTCCGGTGCATTACCATCCGGTCAAAAGACATTAAAAAATTCCCTGAAAGTATTTGCAAGATCGACAGTTTAGAGTGCCTGATGATTTATCCTGATTTCACGGAATTGCCGGAATGCATAGGCAGGCTTAAGAACCTGAAAAAAATTTGGATATTTAACGACAGCATTACCTGTTTGCCGGCCTCAATATTTGATTTGCCTAAACTTGAAAGCTTATTTTTACGGGGCTACCCCGAAAACACCTGTTTTAGCCCGGAGTACATAGATAGTTTAAAGAAACGCTACCCCCGTGCCAAAATTGAGTTTGAATCAATGAAAATGTTCAACCTGGATATGGAGGAAAGCTCGAAACATGTGTACACCAGCCTTGAAGAAGCACTAAAAAACCCCAATGATGTTTACCAGCTCCACCTGCAGGGATGGACCAAACCTTTCCCTAAGGAAATATACAGGCTTAAAAGGCTAAAGGTATTGGATATCACCAGTAGTTATTTCACCTCCCTGCCCGAAGATTTTTATAAACTGGATTCTTTATCGTGCCTCATAGGCGAATTTTGCAAACTGGAAAGCCTTCCCGATTGTATTGGAAAAATGAAATCACTCAGGTCGATAGTAATTGTCTATTCAGAGATAAAACACATCCCCGAAAGTATTGGCAACCTTACCGATTTGGCAGAAATAAGGCTGGGTGGCTGCCCAATATCAAAATTGCCGGCATCAATTTATAAGCTGCAAAAATTAGAAAGTCTTGATTTTTACCATCAAATAAAAAGGCACACCTTTACCAGGGCCCAGAAAGAAGAAATAATAAGCAAGTTTCCTAATTGTAAAGTCCGGTTTTAGGCAACAATATCTACTTTAAGGCGTACCATGGCAGGATGGAAATAGTGCAAAAAGCAAGCTTGAATAAAAACAAATTTGTAAAATAAAACTAAATAGGAGCAGGAAAACCAATGGAAACAAAGAAAAAAGATGTATTTACGTTTACCAATAACAAAGATATCACGATTGATTACCCGATGAAACTTGTGGAAAAAACAGTTGAATTTACTATTGAGACAGAAAGAGGGGAGCCAATTACCGAGTATTTGTCATTTGAAACTATCTGCCTGGTAATTAAAATCCCCGCTGCAGGAAGTGTAGAGATAGATACTTCTAAGCAACCTACAGTTTTTAAAAATGAAACGGGTGAAATTTTACCAGATACATTTGACTACAAGATTGATCCTTCTGTGGGGATTCTGAAAATAATACCGCAAACAACATTGGCATCAGCTTCTTCTTATGAAAATGTAATTACTGTTAAATATCAGGGGAAAATAATCAGTAAAAAGCTTGAGTTTAAGTTCAGGAAAGGTTATGGGGTCAACTATGTCAGGATCAGGCCCGGCAACGAACAGGAACATAGCTACGTACCTTACCATCAGGATGTCCCCAACAAGTTTGAAGGAGAAAGAGGGCTTTTTTACAAAATATGGATATACGATAAAGACGGCAATATACAAGAAAAGCCGTTTATGTTTTTTGAAAGAAATGCTAAAGCTTTTGGGATAATTTCTACTGATTATGGTTTGTATTCTGGCCCTACTGGTTTAACACAGTTAGATGAGAAGGG
>JBNLCS010000027.1:0-4324 GCA_050303935.1 Bacteroidales bacterium | reverse complement strand
GGGCCGTATTGCCGGACAGGCTGCAACATCCATGCCAGAGTTATTAAATTGTTTTATTTCAAATGAGCTGTTTAAAGCTTCCCCGTGGCCTTCTTGCACAGTTTCTGATATTTGCCAGTCACCTTGTTCTATCATGTTTTCAAATCCCAAAACAGTTTCAACCAATGGTGGGCTAAATGTAACAAAACTGCGCGTACCAAAAGAAAAGTTGTCACCCATACGTGTGTTAAATGGCCTACGTTCATAACTGTTCATAAAATTCATATACACATTTGAGTTTATGTAAAACATTGGTGATACGTTTATAACTGTACCTAAACCGCCAATAACCCTATCGTAGTTTTCGTACCCCTGCACATTGGTCCAGTTTGTTGCGGCACTTTTGGGGGAGTTTAAATATGTTTCTTCATTTATTGAACTTGGGATATATGCATTGATACCAGAATACAGGAATAATCCATTAACACGAAACCTGGTTTTTGTATATTCAGGTAAAACAATAAACGATAGTCGCTCAAAGGAACTGTTTTCACGATAACCATTACTTTGAACATTACTTCCTCCGATTTTTAATCCAACGTTTTGTTTTTTCATATTTATAGAAAAATTATTTCGTATGGTATTAAATGAAGCATAACTGGTTTCTATATTAATTTTAGGAGAAACATTTAGTGAAGGGCCTGTGTTCATTTTAACAACTCCCCCTAAGCCTGCCCCATACATTGATGAGGAAGGCCCTTTAAATACTTCAATCCTTGAAAAAAAATCCGGTGGAAAGTCTTCCAGGCTCACAGCACCATCTCCTGAAGTAACAGGTATGTTATTTATATATGCTTTTACCCCAAAAGTACCATATTGTGCCCTTGAGCCGATACCCCTTATAACTACCTTATTGGTGTTGAAAGCACCATAATTTACTTCAATTCCCGGTGTTTGTTCAAGATATTCATTCATATTATTCTTGATAATACCATCCTTTGGAGTAACAACCGAGATATTTCCGGTCAATTGTTTGATATATTTCATACCATGCCAACCATTAACATTAACATTTTCTAATTGAAAATACTCAGGAACAAGTAAAATAGTTAAAAACTTATTTTCATTTATCGGTAGTTTTAAAGTTTTGTAACCAATGTGGGAGATTACTAATGTATCATTTCCCTTTGGGGCAATTTTAAAGTAACCCGATGAACTGCTGGTAGTCCAATTAGCTCCTGAAATGTAAATAGTTGCTTCAGGTACGGCCTCCCCCTTTTCAGAGTCAATGATATAACCTTGTATTTGAGACCAGGAAAAACTGTGGGCAAAAAACATTAAGATTAATACGATGTTATATTGGTTATAAAATTTAGTTTTAATCATTATAATTTGTAATAAGTTTTAACAAAATGATGAAAAATTCACTATTTTGCATTAGTATTGATAACAAATAAGATGGTAAAATGCTCATTCATACCTTTAGCAGCATTATACTAAATTTTATAAAATGGATCATCAAAGCAAATAAAATTAAAAAATAAACATATGAAAAATTTAAAAACACTTTTAATTTTTGTTGTTGTTTTACTATTGGCTGCAAATTGTAAAAAGGATGAGTTACCGGAATATGTTGGCAACTGGACCAATAATTTTATTAATTATGGTATAGCCGGGGCAGATACACAGGATTTATTCAATTATAAGGAGTTGATGATTTTGAAAGAAAATAGTTATGAGGTAATCTTATCAATTAAATACACGGATGTATTTATACCTTTCATAAGTGAAAAAGGAAAGTTAAGCAAGGATGGGGATGAATTGGTTTTTGTTATTGAAGAATATGGTGAGACAAGCCTGAATAGTCAGGGCCGTGCTACCGGTAACCTTTCAGTTACGGATATTACCGATTATCCGGAAAATCAGCGTACCGATAAAAAAACCTTTAATTTAAATGGAAATGAACTCATCATTTATAACGGTGATTTTAACATGGATGGCGATAAAGATGATTTTGGTGAGAACACCACCTATACAAAATCATATTGATTGACCCGAAGTAAGAATAATTTTGGGCACAGCACAACCGGTTAATCTAAAATCTTTATGAAGCAAAGTTTTCCTAAAGATTGGCAATATGTCAGGTTTTGTGCTTATGGGTTTTTAAAAAACCTGCGTTTTTTTGAACCTTTTTTAATACTCTTTTTCAGGGAGAAGGGGATTTCGTGGGTTGAAATTGGTTCTATTTATGCTATTCGAGAAATTGCCAGAAATATTTTTGAAATTCCTTCTGGAGTGATGGCCGATATAGTTGGCAGACGCAAAACCTTGATTTGTTCGTTTTTGAGTTACATTGTCAGTTTTTTAATTTTCTACCTTTTTTCCAGTTTTCCATTATATATTATAGCAATAGTTTTTTACGGTTTTGGGGATGCCTTCAGGACCGGTACGCATAAGGCCATGATCTTTGAATATCTGAAATTAAAGAACCTTACTGATAGCAAAGTACATTATTACGGGCATACCAGGTCATGGTCACAACGAGGGTCAGCACTTACATCATTAATTGCAGCCTATATTGTTATTTTTTATGGTAATTATACGGTAGTTTTTCTCATTTCAACCGTTCCGTATATTCTGGATTTAGTTTTAATTGCATCATACCCTAAATCATTGGAGGGAGGATATATAAACAAAGGGAATATGTCGTTAAAAGAAAGCTTCGCAAAACCTATGAAGGATATAAAAACTGCCTTAACAAAACCGGGTGCCATAAAATGTGTGCTCAATGTTTCAATATTCAGTGGTTATCAAAAAGCTATAAAGGATTATATTCAACCTATTATTAAAAGTCTGGCAATTTCTTATCCATTGATCATGGGTCTTGATCATAAACAACAAACCGCCTTGTTTATCGGGGTTTTGTATTTTTTCATATACTTGTTTACTTCATATTCTTCAAGACAATCCGGAATCTTAGCAGATAAAAAAGGTACATCGTCTTTAAACATTACTTTATTGGGAGGTTTTTTAACAGGGATAATAAGTGGATTGTTTTATGGGATACAAATACATATACTTGCTATATTATTTTTTATTGGTATTTATATTTTTGAAAATTTGCGCAAGCCTATAGGAATATCCTATATAAGTGAACGGTTTGATGAAAAGATACTTGCTTCTTCATTATCGATGTCTTCTCAAACTGAAACTGTCTTTTCGGCTATATTTGCTTTTTTGTTAGGCGTATTTGCGGAGTTACTGGATGTTAAATGGGCTATACTGGCACTTTCGGGATTGCTACTATTTATAATACCTGTTCTTAGGGTTAAAAACGGGATAGACAGTAAATAGACGAATTTAATGTTTTGTGAACATGATTGGGCAAGTATCAGCCATCAATCACTTCCATTTTTAATAACTCCAACCGGGTCTTTGTTACTTTGAGTATTTTAAATTTAAAATTATTAATTTGTATGTCATCATGTACTTGTGGAATGTTTTCATGGTGAAACAAAATATAACCGGCAATAGTTTCATATTCATCTATTTCTGGAATATCCAACTGATATGTCTCATTAATAAAATCAATTTCAAGTCTTCCGCTAAATATATACGAGTTATCATCAATTTGTTTATGGATCAAGTCTACTTCATCGTGTTCATCTTCTATCTCTCCAAAAATTTCCTCCATGACATCCTCTATTGTTATTATTCCGGAAGTACCTCCAAATTCATCAACAACAACCGCAATGTTTTTTTTGTTTTTGATGAATTCGCGTAAAAGTTTATTGGCTGCCATGGTTTCCGGATAATAAGGAAGCTTAATCAAACAAGATTGAATATCCTCAGGGTTTCTGAAAAAATCTTTTGAATTTACATAACCGATTATATTGTCAATATTTTCCTTGTAAACCAATATTTTAGAATAGCTGGTATCAATAAAATTATTTTTTAATTCACTCATACTTGTTTCTATATCCACCGAGCATATTTCAGGTCGGGGTATCATACAATCGCGCAATTTTACTTTTGAAAATTCAAGAGCATTTTGAAATATTTTCAATTCCTGGCTCTTGGCCTTTTTTTCCGAAGTCGGGTTATTTTCTTCCAGGATCAGGTTGGTAAGGTCTATTTTGTTGAAAACAGTAAGCTTATTGGCTTTTGATTCGAACCTGAAAAACCTTTTAAGAAGGTAGTTTGATAAACGTGTGATTGACCATGTAACCGGAAATATCAAAATATAAAATATCATAACCGGAACGGCAAAAATATTCAGAAAATTATTGGGTTTAAGCCTGAAAACAGCCTTTGGTAAAAATTCAGCCAAGATTAAAATAAATAC
>JBNLCS010000026.1:0-1771 GCA_050303935.1 Bacteroidales bacterium | reverse complement strand
TATCAAGGGCATTGAATAATAATCCACGGATAAGTAAAGAAACAAGATCACTCGTGAAAAAAACAGCCAAAGCGATGAATTATCAGCCTAATACCATTGCTTCCATTTTACGGCGGGGAAAAGGGAATACAATCGGATTGGTCGTGCCCAGGATTAATCGTTTCTTTTTTGCGGATACGATTTCGGGAATTGAGAGTATTACTACACCAGCCGGATATAATTTAATTATCTGCCAGTCAAATGAAAGTTTTAAAAAAGAGATAGAAAACTTGGATACCTTAATTGAAAATAGGGTGGATGGCATTATTATTTCAGTATCGAACGAAACAAAAACCACCGATCATTTAAAGAAGGTCATGAAAAGTCATATACCAATTATACAGTTTGACAGGATAATAGATGAACTAGAGGTTAGCAAGGTAGTAAATGATAATTTTGAAGCATCTTATAAAACGGTTTGTCACCTAATAGGCCAAGGCTTGAAACAAATAGCCTTTTTATCCGGGCCATTGCATGTTAGTATTTATGCCCAGCGCTTTAAAGGATATCAGCAAGCATTACATGATCATGGTTTGGAAATTGACAATAAAATGGTTTTCAACGGGGATTTAACGTATCAGTTTGGAAGGGAAGTAGGAAAAAAAATTATCAAGGAGAAAAATGTACCTGAAGCTGTTTTTTCAGCAGGTGACTTTGGGGCGCTTGGCTTAATGGAATATTTTAAAGAAAAAGGTGTTAAAATACCCGAAGATGTTGCAATTGCCGGATTTGCCAATGAACAATTTACACAATACACCGACCCTGCATTGACCACATCAGATCAGTTTGCTTTTGAAATGGGGCGGGTGGCTGCTCGTTTGTTGCTCGAAGAAATAAAAATGGATGAAAAAAACAGGTTAACCAAAACAATTTCTATTAAACCAAAGTTAATTATCAGGGGGTCTTCAATAAAAGTATAAAAATTACTAATTTAGCCTCCTGTTGTTGCGGATGTTAATCTCAATATGCTTGTAACGAATTGATTAAATGCTGTTTAGGTTGTGGTTGTTATTTGGTTTCCGGGTTTATAAGGATTTTTGAACTATGCTTACAACATGATATTAATAAATTGGATAATCAATTACATTTTATATTAAAATAAATTTCTACATGGGAAAAATTAATTTTGAAG
Source organism: Bacteroidales bacterium (assembly GCA_050303935.1). Lineage (GTDB taxonomy): Bacteria > Bacteroidota > Bacteroidia > Bacteroidales > JBNLCS01 > JBNLCS01. The sequence continues at coordinate 600 of JBNLCS010000026.1, read as the reverse complement.
AAAGATATGCAGTCCATCCTGAGGATTTTAAAAAATACTATGATACGCAAAAAATAAGGAATGAATTTTTAGTTACCAATAATTTTGTTGGGGACGAAATAAATTTGGTTTATTCTTCCTACGACAGGTATATAGTTGGTGGGGCAATGCCGGTAAAAGAAACACTTGAACTGGAACCAATAGACCCGTTAAAGGCAGATTTCTTTTTGAAAAGAAGAGAAATGGGGGTAGTAAATATTGGAGGAATAGGTTTTGTTGAAATCGATGGTACCAACTACGAACTAGATAAAAAAGAAGGTATTTACATTGGTCGTGGAACGAAAGAAGTGAAGTTTTCTTCGCTTGAAAAGTCAAACCCTGCGAAATTCTATATCAATTCAGCCCCGGCACATCATTCTTATCCTACAAAAAGGGTGACGAAAACGGATGCCAAGGTATTGGAACTTGGTTCGCTGGAAACTTCAAACGCCAGAAAAATAAACCAGTTGCTTATTCATGGAATAGTGGAGACCTGTCAGTTACAGATGGGGATTACTGAACTGCAAACCGGAAGTGTTTGGAACACCATGCCGGCCCACAATCATTCCCGAAGAATGGAGG
>JBNLCS010000025.1:0-4046 GCA_050303935.1 Bacteroidales bacterium | reverse complement strand
ATCAATTCGATTCAGGCAGAATACATCAGGAACTATGATGATGAATTCAGGTCTGTTATGGACCGGACTAACTATTACAATCCCAAGGCAGGATATCCAATGCATATTGACGTAAATTCATTTATTGATGAAATACTTGTGCAGGAAGCATGTAAAAACTCAGATGCATACGGATGGAGCAGTTATTTCCATAAAGACAGGTTAAGAAAGCTGTCTGCCGGGCCCGTTTGGGATTTTGACCAGGCATTGAGTAATTCTACTTTTAATGATGGAAATAGAACTGACGAATGGTTAATCGATAAGGGACTGAATGATGTTCCCAGTTTTTGGCCGAAATTATTTGAAGAACCTGTATTTGGTTATCTACTGAAAAAAAGGTGGTTTGAACTTCGCACTGATGCTTTTCATACTGATTCCCTGATGTATTTTATTGATACCACTGCCCTGTACCTTAATGAAGCACAAGCAAGGAACTTTACCAGATGGCCCGTGATAGGCACCGAATTATGGAGAAGTTTACCAGGCTGGGACCAACGGGATACTTATCAAAAAGAAGTGGATTATATGAAAGACTGGTTTACGGCGCACCTTGAATGGATGGACCAGGAATTGGCCTTGATCCCTGACCAAACCATCAATATCCCTGACCTTGTAATATCCGAAATTATGTATAATCCCCTTGACGGTGTTAACACTGAATTCATTGAAATAGTGAATAAAGGAAATTCTGCTGTTGACCTCACCGGGGTTTTCTTTGCCAATGGAATAACATATACCTTTCCTAAAGGCGAAATTATTAATCCTGGAGAATATAAAGTTATTGCATCCAATGCAGCCATTTTTAAGATAAAATATGGAATTGATGCCACTGGTGAATATTATGGGCAACTTGATAATGCGGGTGAAAGGATAGAGTTACATAACAGTTATGGTATGGTGATTGATGAAGTTAGGTATGATAACAGATATCCATGGCCCATTGTTGACTTATTCAACCTAGGGTCCCTTGAACTTGCCGATGAACTGTCTGATAATGCACTTGCTGAAAACTGGCAATTGTCAGCTACAGAAGACGGGTCCCCATTTGCTGCTGAAGTAACTTCAGAAATTGAAAATATGTTAAGCGACAATGATATTAGATTGTACCCAAATCCGGTTGCAGATCAGGTGCATATTAAATTTGCCCATATTGTTAATGATGACATTTCTATTGAAATCTATGACCTTGCGGGTACAATACAATATGAAAATAAATATTCCAATTTCTATGGAAACACCATCTCAGAAAATATAAATGTATTAAATAGAGGACATTACATTTTAAAAATACGTAGTGATAATTATGTTATTTCAAAAAGTATTGTTGTTCTATAAATTAATCTGAAATTCCAAATTGTTAAAAAACAAAAGAAACACACCATAAATGTTATGGTGTGTTTCTTTTTTGGCCATTAACCAGCTTGATTTCTATCTTTCTTAATGTAACTTATTTTATAATTATTTACAAACCCATGAATTATTTTCAAATTCCAAAAAGCCAGATTTATAAACTTCATTTCTATCCTCAAATATTACGTAATTGGTAGGCCCGTGAAAAACATTATTTATTCCAACAATTCCATTTGCTTCCTGAGCTGTGTAAACTACCATGTATTTATCCTGATTTAATGGATTTCTAATATTGAAAATTGCCTTTCCCGTTGATGTTATATATTCTTTATCGGCAACAATACAAGTATCACTGATTAACACGGGAAATTTATCTTTAAGTTTCTGTAACACAAGATTGTTTTCAATAGTCCCATACACTATAATATTAAAATTGCTTAAATCTAATTTAATGGCTTCTTTATCTAAAACAATTCTTTTGTCTTTAAAAAATTTTTGATGAATATCCTTCACATATCTCATGTATTCCTCATAATCTTTCTCATTGTTTTCATTGCTGGAAATAACAAACAAATCAATACTTTTGTATGTATTATTAAGATTTTGTAAATATTTGTGAGCATAGTCCATTTTTAATGTCTCAGTAAACGCCCCTTTGATTAATTCAACATAGAAAGATTCAAAAGTATTGTACTTATCCCTTTTCTGTATATAATTCTCGAGTTGATCACATAATGGATCTATATATATAAAACCCTTACTTATCTCACGATACTTCATTTGAGAAGCTTTAGTGGTTTCTCCCTTCAATTCCATCAACTTCACCGAAATAGCTCTTATAATATGTTCGTTTACTACTGTTGCCCATTCACCATAAGCCTGATTTTTCATTTGAATTTCAATAGGTTCCATGAGGTTTATATACTGATTTACCAAATCAATATTGTCATAGGTCAAATAATTCACAAATGAATGTCCAAATTCATGCCATACCAAATATAGCACATCACTTGTTTTCCCGAACGTAGGTAAACCTTTTTCTATTCCCTTAGCAGAATAAATATTATATATATCTGTTTTTTTATTTCTGGTAACACTTGGCCCATAATTTCCGGAATTTAGTATAGATAGTATTATGTTATAACTATTCTGTTTTTTGCCATAAAACTCTTCAAGTGTTTTTATTTCCGTAAAATCTTTTAATCCATATATAAAATCTTCGACCAGTTTTTCGTAGTATTTTTTATGTGAAATAAAAAACTGTTCAAATTTTGAATCTATTACAAATTGTTGCATTAGCCTTACAAACTCATCCAGACTATCCCTTCCCCCGGCTCGTATCACTAAATTTTCAGTTGGCTTGTTATCAAGTTTATAATTATGATTCAAATACAGCATAACAGCAGTTGGAGCATCATATGTAAAACCTGATCCGGCTAGTTTTTTAAAATAATTAACGGCTTCATGATTTTTAAAATCAGTAAAATAACTCTCAATATCTTCCTTATATTTAAATGGATATTTGTTCAACCTAAAATATCCACCCAAAAATTGTACAATACTCAGTAGCTCCTGCCTGTGATCAATAGATACATTTATGTTATCAATGGATTTTACAATAACAAGATCATTTACATCGTTGCTTTTTGAATTTGAGGCATTACCAAAAATTGTAATGAACGTAATTGAAGAGATTATAATAAAATTTTTCATGTGACTATGTTTTGATTAAAAAAACAATATAACACTAAATGGTTAATATAAAAATAAATTTTATTGATAAGGTATAAAAAACTGAAAACAAATAAGTTATAATACATATCTATTTTATATCCAGCGTTATTCAACGTCCTCCAAATTAAGTTCCTTTAATCTTAAAACCAAAAAGGTAAGCAATAAAGCAACAACAGCCAGTCCAGTACCTGTGTAAATGTCTTTTATAAAAATTATTTCTGCAACAATTATGGAGATCCAGAAGGGCAACAAAACGGTAATTTTTAATTTTAAGGGGATCTTTTTATTTTCTTTAAACTTATTAATCAGCCTGGCAAACAATTTTTGTTTAAGTAACCAACGATACATTCTACCGGAACTTCTAAGGTAAAAATATGCCGTTAATAAAATAAAAGGTGTACCAGGAATTCCAGGCATAGCTATGCCTATATATGCAAGTACCAAGCAAATGGTCGCGATTATAAAAAATATAACCTTGCGGTATTTTAACTTTTGCTTTCTTTCCATAATAGTATACTACAAATCCTTGTCCTAACCCAAATAATTCAAACAAAATATTGAATTATCCAAACAAGAAAGAAATACCAAGAGATCCAACAAATTGAAATCACCTGTTTTTCTAAAATCCGGCCAGCTTTTATATTCATAAATATCGCAAGCTAAAATAAGATATTTCAGTATTTTTTTTTAACTTTCTATAAGAATATTAACCAAATTCGTTTTGATTAATCTTATTCTTTCATCTTTTTATTTTATTTAATGCACGTAAACAACTTTATTAATAATTATAAATAGTGGTTATGAAAAATATTAATGATTTAAAGATTGGTACAAGAATGGCAATTTTTTTCACGTTAATGGTTGTTCTTGCTGCCGGAGGACTTTTATATACATTAATTGAAACACGGAGCATAAGTAACCAG
>JBNLCS010000024.1:0-2378 GCA_050303935.1 Bacteroidales bacterium | reverse complement strand
CTCCCGTGGATGTTATATCATCAGTTACGCTAACTATTTTTTTATCAAGTTTGTACTCAACACGGGGTTTGTTGGCAGTTACTTTAACTTCTCCAATTGATTCGGCCGAAGGTAATACTTCAACATTACCAATGTCTTGTACCATTTGGGGAGGTCGTAAAATAATTTCATTAATTCTTGAATTGTCGAATCCAACAAAACTGATTTCCGCATAATACCTGCCCGGTCTTAATCCTCCAAGTTCAAAACTTCCGTCTTCTTTACTAATTGCCCCTGAAACCAGGGAAGAATCCCTGTTAGAGAAAAGGCTTATTGTTGCATATTCAACGGGTTGCCCATTTTCACCTACAACATGTCCTTTTATTTTACCCTCAGTTGGCATTTCACCTCCATAGTTTCCACCTGGTCTTTGGGTGTAAATGTTTGTTCCTAAAAACATGAATAAAGATGCTATGTAAATCTTTGTTTTCATCAATTTTTGTTTTTTGTAGATTTTACTCATTAAAAAAATGAATATTTTTAATTCAACTCACCTTGTTAGACACCAAAATTCACAAACTGTTTGCACATGTAGAAAAGAAATCGATTATCTCCTCAATATTTCGGGTGAAACAGGATTTTTATTCGGCCAAATGAATCATCATAAATTTCTGTGGTTTGATAGATTATATAGCATGTTTTATCGAAATTTAACATTTTATTAAAGAATTATTATTTTGATTGTATATAATTGTATATCAATTTCAATGAATAAAAATGAAATAATCCCGGTTATAAAGGATGGCCTTTATAAAGGGGTAGGCTAAAAAGTCATTGAATAATAAATTTTATTTATATGAAATTGGTTTTATCTTAATAAATGTAAAAGGGGAAAACAAAAATTGGGAAGACAATATTACATCTTATCACACATTGGTGCCTGGCTTATCATGATTCTGCCAACATATTTTTTAATGTTTGGGAGTTTTGATGAAATGTCACATGACAGGTTAGTTGTATTCATTTCGAATGTAATGTTCACAGTGTTGAATTTTTACCTTTTTTTCTCAATACTAATCCCACAGTTTTATGATAAAAAGAAAGCTTCGGTACTTGTTTTTCTTACTCTTATTTTTCTTGTTTTGTACCCGTTACTGCAATATGAGATATTTAGTTATCTTCATGATAATACGAATATCAAATGGAAGAGGATTAGATATAAAGATTATTTTTTGTCGCAGGCATATACATCTACCGTTTTGTATACCGGTGTGGCTTACCTGGCTTATTTTACTATAAAATGGATGCGTGAAAAACAAAATCGGTCAGAGTTGATTACGCAAAACCAGGCCAGTGAATTAGCCCTTTTGAGATCTCAGATTAATCCACACTTTCTTTTTAATACGCTTAATAATATTTACTCTCTGGTACTGAGGAAGTCAGATGTGGCCCCCGAGGCCATGATGAAGTTGTCAGAAATCATGCGGTATATGTTATATGAAACAAATACGGACAAAGTACCCTTGGAAAAGGAAGTAAAATATCTTGAAAGTTACATAGAGCTTTTAAGTTTGCGTATGAAGCAAAAAGGTTTTATTAAATTTGATGTACAAGGCACTATTAATAATCAGGAAATAGCTCCTATGTTATTGGTCCCATTTGTTGAAAATGCCTTTAAGCATTCTAATAAAAAAGTTAAGTCACCCGGGATTAAAATTAGCTTGGAAGTGTTTGATGAATATCTGTCATTTAGTGTTATTAACAATAAGAAAACCGATTTACCACATGATGTTTCAGAATCGGGGGGGATTGGGCTCCAAAATATCAGGCGAAGGTTAAACCTGCTGTATGCATCTAAACACAAGCTTGATATTAATGAAGACGGCGATACATATCATATAGTTCTTATAATTAGATATTAAAGCTTTATATTTATAATTGGTTAATACAATATTTTACTCAATAGTTAAATGGTATTTTATACCTTTAGTAAAAAAAAGCAAAATGATTACATGTATTGCTATTGATGATGAACCACTGGCACTTGACATAATAGTGGAATATTGCAGTAAAATGTCATTTTTGAACCTGGTAAAAACTTTTGATAACGGCATTGATGTAATTGATTTCTTAAAAAAAGAACAAATAGATTTGATGTTTCTTGATATTCAAATGGAGGGTTTATCGGGGATACAGTTATTACAAGTGCTTCAATACAGTCCAAAAGTAATAATGACAACAGCCTATGAAAACTATGCTTTGAAAGGGTATGAATTAGATGTAAGCGATTATTTATTAAAACCTATATCGTTTGATCGGTTTGCCAAATCGGTGAATAAGGTATATGAACACATCATGCTGGAAAGAAATGCTTCCGGCGAGAACAATTCTATTGATGA
>JBNLCS010000023.1:0-3364 GCA_050303935.1 Bacteroidales bacterium | reverse complement strand
GGTTTTTAATTTCAGGGTTTACACCAAGATGTCCGATTAATTGAACTTTGTTTCTTAATTTTTGCATGACTTTTGAATTTTATGCCTGTATTATACCAGGCGTGTTAAACATTAATTTTAAATTGTATCAAACCAAAATTTGATGAAACAAAGTAACGCAAGGTGAAAAGCATTAGTCGTAGATTATCCGTATATATCCGTTTAATATCCGGCAGCAGCCGTTTTCCTACGTTTTTATAACTTATTTACAGATACTTAAAACAAATATATCGATAAACTAAAACAACACATTTATGTAAAAAAATTGGTAATTAACGGTTTTCCTATAAGGTGTGGTGCCGCCTTTCTTGTCAAACAGTACTAAACTTTCAGTAAAGATATTAAATAACAAAATGCACAAAACTGTCAAAAAGCTAGGTGGCATTGACTTTATAAGATGTTGGCAGCTTGAATTATTTGTATTTTTCAGTTAACTTTTTATTTATACTTGAAATATAATTATCAATAAATGATTTGTCAATTATATAATTTATCATCTTTTTAGATAATTTATCACTTCCCGAATCAATAAAATCCACTTTAAAATTAGTCTCCAATTTATATGAAGAAGAATCTTTGTCATTAGAGATTAATAAAACTTCATGATTACTGTATCCATTAATTGTCATAAAAATTCTTTTTTGGTCAATCGTTACTCTTCGATTATCAGTGTTTATTGATTCTACAGTCAAGTATGAATTTACTATATATTTTCTTGTAAAAGTATCAGTCTTTTCATCCAATAATTTATTCTCAGATACTATCAATGTGTCTGCCCGATTTATTGAGTTAAATTTATTTGATTTTTTAAATTTTAGTAGATTTGTTATTTCTGAATTCCAATTACTAGTAAAGAAATTGCTATCTATTGCTACTTTGTTATTTAGTGAATCATAATAGTCATAATTACTTTGTCCAGATATTAAAAGTGATAATTTTAATGGATTGTTATAACGATTACATGAAATACATAATATTAAGATTAATCCAATTAGTAAATTTTGAAATAGTCTTTTCATATTATCATTTTTTTTGTTCAGTAGTCATTTTTTATTCTTGCTGGCAACCCCTTTTTAAAAAATGGTTTTCATGATATTTTGTTTCCACGTGCTATTAAAATGTCAACTTTGTCTAACACACTATCAATGTAAATTGCAACTGAAACCGAAATTCAACAATTAATCCTTGTTAAAATGATAAAGGAATACGATAGTTGCCTCGTAAGCTGGTTTTTTGTTACCTTCTATTTCGAGCACTGCCTTCATGTGTGCACGGGTAATACCGCGCAGATCAACGATATTTTCGAGTGAAGTACGTAACCTTATTCTGTCATTTACTTTTACACTCTGGTTAAATTTCAGTTTTTCAATACCATAATTCACCATAAGTTTAACATTTCGTACCTCAACAATTTGCAACCATAAATAGGTAAGCATTGATAATGTTAAATAACCATGGGCAATAGTAGTCCCAAATGGAGATTCTTTACTGGCACGTTCAGGATCAACATGTATCCATTGATGGTCAATAGTTGCATCTGCGAATTTATTAATTTGTTCCTGGGTAATTGTATGGTAATCAGATATACCGATTTCTTTTCCTAAAAAAGCTGCAAGTTCTTCGTGATTATTGATGATTAGTTTAGCCATGTTGAATTTTTTGGTTTTTTATTATAATCGTACAAAAATATAATTGTTTATACAATTTACAATAACACATGAACAAATGATTTTAAACACACCATACACGTTTGTATTTCAATATATTACAAGATTAACCGTAAGTAGTAATTATTTTACATAAAGATTTAAAGGGAAGATATTAACAAGCGGATGTTAATTAAAAAAACCTCTACTGGCCTTGATTATCAGAATATTTTACATATATTGGTATTAATATTTATTATTAATTATTCTTAAACAATTAACTATGAATAAATCTGAGTTAGTAAACGCAATTGCAGCAGACAGTGGATTAACAAAAGCTGCCAGCGAAAAAGCTTTAAACGCACTTATGGGTGCAGTTACCGATACTGTTAAAAAAGGTGGTAGGGTAAGTTTAGTTGGATTTGGTTCTTTTTCAGTAAGCGAAAGATCAGCCAGAACAGGCCGTAACCCACAAACAGGAAAAGAAATTAAAATTCCTGCCAAAAAAGTAGTTAAATTTAAAGCAGGAGCTGACCTTGACAAGGCAGTTAACTAGAAAGAGTAAAAGATTTAAAAAAAGCGCCCCCCTGGGGGCGCTTTTTTTTCTTTCCTTTTATCCATATTCACTACTTAACTTTTTCTGGCAATCCACTTTTTCAAAAAAGAAAGGCCGGGTATACCCTTGGAATACATAAACCCCGGCCCTTTCAAGTCGAATATGCAGAAAAGGAAGTTTTCATCACACATTTTCTGTTTATTCTTTCATTATTTACTAACTATTCTTAACAATTTTATCCTCCCAAGTAAGGTACATTAATCCACCAATTCTAAAATTTATTTTTATACTATTTCCTTCTTCTTATTTTTCGCTTGCCAGGGTTTCATTATTTACTTATTGTTTTCATTAGTAAAATTACTATTATTTTAATTACCCCCTACAATATTTAAGGGTATATTTTTAAATTTTAATATATTTTTATGTTTTTTATATAAATAAAAGGGGGATTGTTGTGTTTTTTTATGTTTTTATAACAAGATCACCTATTTTTTATATATTTTAAAACCACAGGATTGTTTTAAAGAAAATTGGGGATAGTGCCCCGTTTTTAACCATATCATTTTGCAAAGAAATCAAGGTTCGCCCCCCCCCTTCTATAGGGATATCCAAAAGTTATAATATTATTGAATACAAATGACTTACGTGTTTTTTATTAAAGAAATACAAAATACCAGGTTTAGCCACCTAAACGTAACCACGCTCATAAGGCGCCCCTCTAAAGTTAATTAAACCTTAAGTACCACAATATTTTAACTCAATAATTTGATTTTAACCTATTTGTTATGAAACTTATAAACCATTGCCCAACCAACAAAATGAATATCATTTCTACATGTAATACTTTCTTTTACAAATTCACTCTTTTTAATTAAAAAAACCCCCACGTATTCCTTTTCTGAATTTCCAAATCGTTGTCTTCTATTTTTTGGACGGATGAGTATATGGCTATAACAATATGCCCCCGTATGTATTTCTTTATCAATTTTTATAAGATAATAATCATTGATCCCTTCTAATTCAATTCGGTCGCCCACAACGCCACTATTTGGTAAATATTCAAACAGGAAATAATTTTTTGTAAAAGGGCGTATTTTATAATGCGTTCCTATAACTTCATCAA
>JBNLCS010000022.1:0-2909 GCA_050303935.1 Bacteroidales bacterium | reverse complement strand
ATGCAGTGAAAATAGCTTTACGGTTAATCGACAATATTGCTGATAATAATGAAGTACAATACATCCCTTTTTTAACTGCTGCCAACACAGAAATACACCTTGATGTTAATGGAAAATCATTTGTTCAGGATAATATATTATATAAATTTTTAAAACTTACATTACCAATAAAGGAAAACAATTTACTTATGGACATAGACATTGACTTATACAATTCTATACTAAATTCAGTTACAGAGAACATTTTTATTATCGATAGCAACTATGAGGTAGTACAAAAAGTGAAGGTGAAAAATGAGAAATTTGAACACATAAAAAGCCTTTACGAAATGTTGTCAACCCCTTCAATGAAACAATTTGAGAAAGTTTTTAATAAAAAATGGAAGGGGGATGACGTAAAGTTTTTTGAATTACAGAATTATAAAAGTTACTACGAAAGTAGGCTGGTTAAATATAAAAACGAACTTTTCGTATTTTCATTCAGTGAAATATCTTTAAGAAAAAGAATAGAACATAAACTAATTGATTCGCAGATACAATTAGGCAGGTTGAATAAAGAAAAAGACCTGCTATTATCAATTATAGCACATGATCTTAAAAATCCTTTCAATGTTATAAAAGGATTTTGTTCGGTATTGCTTAAAACAGGACACAACCTTGAACAACATAAAAAAGACGAGATTATTGAGCATATATACTCTGCATCTATGTCCGGACACAGTTTATTAGAAACACTTCTCGACTGGTCAAGGTCGCAATCAGAAAATATTTTGTTTAAGCAGGAAAAAATTAAATTTAAAGAAGTTTGTGACCATATTATTAAATATTTCACAATTGAAATTTCAAATAAGTCATTGATAATAGAAAATAACATCCCTCTGAACCAAGAGGTTTTTGTTGATAAAAATATGATTTCAACCATTATTCGAAACTTGATTTCCAATGCCATCAAATATTCAAAAAACGGTGGAAAAATAGAGATAAAAGGATCATTGGATTATCAAGGAAATTATGTGGTTAAGGTAATTGACGATGGAGTTGGTATGAGTGACAGTCAAAAAGAATGTTTGTTCAAAATCGGAAGTGTATACTCCACCCGGGGTACAAATGGGGAAAAAGGTACCGGATTGGGACTAATGCTATGTAAAGAATTTGTTGAAAAGCACAAAGGTGAAATTTATGTAGAAAGTGAAAAAGATAGAGGTACCCAGTTCACTTTTAGCCTTCCTGTTCCTGTTTAGGCTAAGAACAAATTCATTTACCTGATGTTTATCTCATAAACTCAATCTTTATGTAATATGAAATTAGCATTTTTTGGAGCAAAAAGTTACGACCTGGAGATATTTGAAAAACTGAATAATACATACAAACACGAAATTACTTTTTTTGAAACGCGGCTCCGTTCACGAACCGCGAACCTAACAAAAGGCTATGAGGCTGTATGTGTATTCGTTAATGACCGGCTTGATAAAGATTGTCTTACCATTATTGCCGAAAATGGAGTTAAACTTATCGTGTTACGATGTGCCGGATTTAATAACGTAGACATTCCAAAAGCAAAAGAACTGGGTTTAAGAATATTCAGGGTACCGGCATACGATCCCCATGCAGTGGCAGAACATGCACTTGCTCTAATTTTAGCGTTAAATAGAAAAACACACAAGGCATACAATCGGGTACGGGAAAGTAATTTTTCACTTGAAAGGCTTACAGGTTTCACCTTATATGGAAAAACTGTAGGGGTTATAGGAACAGGACGGATAGGTGAAGTTTTTTGCCTCATCATGAAAGGACTTGGTTGTAAAGTTTTTGCTTTTGATCATGTGAAAAACGAAAAACTTGAAGATGCGGGTGTCGAATATGTTGGTTTTGAAAACGTTTTACAACTTTCCGATATCATTTCACTCCATTGCCCGCTTACCAACGAAACAAAGCACCTGATCAACAAAAAAGCCCTTGAAATGATGAAACGGGGATCCATGTTGATAAACACTAGCCGTGGCGGGTTAATTGACACCCAGGCTGTCATAAACTCATTAAAACAAAACCACCTGGGTTACCTTGGAATTGATGTATATGAACAGGAAGAGAAACTATTTTTTAAAGACCTCTCTGAAACTATTATCCAGGATGACTTAATTCTTCGATTAGTATCCTTTCCAAATGTTTTAATAACTGCACACCAGGCATTTTTCACCAATGAAGCCCTCACCGAAATCGCCACGGTTACTTTTAAAAACATGCATGATTTTGAACAAGGGTTACGTAGCAATAATGAAGTAATTATAAATTAATTTCAATGATTGTTTCACAAATTGCTGCTATGTCGCAAAACAGGATAATTGGGAAAAACAACACGTTGCCATGGAAACTACCTGCTGATATGAAATATTTTAAAGATACCACAAATGGTCATGTGGTTATTATGGGAAGAAAAAATTTTGAAGCCGAAGGTAAACCGCTTAAAAACAGGACAAATATTGTTATAAGCCATAAAAAAGATTTTCAAGCAACTGGGTGTATCAACGTGTTATCCATTGATGAGGCCCTGAAAAAAGCCCGGGAAATTGAACATGAAGAGATTTTTATTATTGGAGGGGGAATAATCTATAAACATACACTACATTTGACTGATAAGATTTACCTCACAGTTATTCATGAAGAATTTGAGGGAGACGTTTTTTTTCCACAAATTGATTTGAACCACTGGAAAGAAAAAAGTAAACGTTTTTATCCAAAAGACAAGTATAACCCATATGATCACACCTATTTTGTTTACGTGAAAAAGTGAGGTTTTTTGTTGTTTATTGTTAAAAGTTTATAGTTAAAGTTTAGAAAACATCTGTATAAAATTTGTATTTTGTGATTCAAATAACCTTATATTGACCAACAACGAAAAAATACAAAAA
>JBNLCS010000021.1:0-7351 GCA_050303935.1 Bacteroidales bacterium | reverse complement strand
TTCATTCTTTTTGTCTTTATTTATAATTACTAAATACTGTTGTTCGTCTATGTGTGAAAGTTTTTTTAATGCTTTCATGGTAATTGTAGTTCTTTCAAAAGGTTTGAGAGCGGGGATTGTGCCATGGCCGATTTCTATATTGCCTTCTTGGTTTTTTTTATAAATATGAACGGTTGATTCCTGAGAAGTAACCTGACCAAAATTTTCAACATCTACCTTTATTTTGTCCATGGAAGCTTCAATAATCGGTTTACGTGCAGAAAGATATGGTTCTATATAAGTAACCCCGGGTAACCTGGAATAACCAAAAAGAAGTTTGCCTTGATTATCCCTACCCAGTAATTTTGCAACAAAATTATCATCTGTAATTCCATTATCTTTTCCTGAAAATGTTATCAGGGCATTCTCGCCATCTTTTTTAATTTTTTTTGCTTTGCAACCCATTCCAAAGTCTACTTTTTCCGGTGCTCCAAATCTCAACGATTCAATATCCAGATCAGTGTTGGGATTAAAACCTTCTTCAGCTTTTATTAAAACAGTAATTTCCTTTGTTGTGCTGGTAATGGGCTCTTTATTTACAATTGTAATTAGCCTTCCTACCGTTAAGGGTATCGTAATCAATTTTGAACTGTGGCGGTCGTTAGGAAGGTCGTTCCATTTGATTGTATCAATTACGGCAAAATTGGCTTGGGTAGCTCTTCCGAACTCATCTTGAAATACTTTTATACGTTCAAATTTAAACCAGTCTTCTTTGGTACCATCTTCATAATGTGCTATACCTGGTTGGTAAGCTTCACCTGCATCAGTTTTCCAATTTATGCCATCTTTTGAACGCATGTACCATGCAATACGTCCCAGCCAATCGTTTACGATAAGATGATATTGAACATCGGTTTTCCAAATTAGCGGATCTTCAAACCGGCCATCAACCGGAGGATAGATACGTGAATCGCTCACTTGGTGCCACGTTGAAAGGCCATCCTTGCTAATCCATACACCCCCGCCACGGCATATCATTATAAATGACCCGTCTTCACGCTTGGCAAAGGTAAGGTTAGAAAGTCCTTCTATAATGTCGCGATCCCTATTGTCGAAATCGAATTTATTATACACCCATGGGCCATTTATATTATCAGATACGTAATATCCGTCAATAACATAAATTACATATTTTCCATCATTGGTAATATACCATTCGGGGTTATGCCCTTTACCAATTTCCTGAATAACCCTGTATGGTCCAAAGGAGTTTTCAGCTATGGCATGCACAACGTGGGAGTTGCTCCATTCCATATGTCCTTTGGGTGAATTTTCTGCCCACCTGCAAACAAAAAGATGATACTTTCCATCATCCATTAATCTGATATTTCCACCCCAGTATGACCATTCATCATCTTCAATACCATTGTTTATATCACGCGGAATCACAGCATCGGCCCCCCATGTATTATTGGTCATGCCATTGAGGTCTGGCATGGGAAGGAACCTGTCCATAAATCGTCCTCCGTAAACGAGGTTTTCCCAACCTTCTGGTCGTTCCCTTTCAATAACCTGGGCTTCTGAAATTGAGGTCATTAGTAAAAATAAAATTACTTTAGTTAAACTAATTCTGTATACCGTATTCATGTTTCATTGATTTATAATTGTGTACGATAAGTTTTTGGTGGTAAATTCCATGGTTATATCTATTACATCGAGATCGTGTTGAAGCGGGGCATGGGTGTTGAAATTTAATACAAATTCTACCATTATTTTTACAAATTGTTTGGTACTGGATGTTCTAAAATCTCATATGCTTTTTTTACTGAATCGTTAAAATTATCAAAAATCGAATTGATAATTAAAATTTTGTTTATTCCATATTTGTTCAAATCATTTCTTACCTCATCATTAACACCTGACAACAAAACAGTGATGTTTTTATTCTTCAGGATTTTTAGGGTGTCTTTTAAATTATGTAATCCGGTTTGGTCAATAAATGATACATGGCGCATCCTGATGATCAAAACCCTGCATTTTAATCCTATTTCTTCAAGGGCCTCTGAATAGCGCCTTGCCGAAGCAAAGAACAATGGCCCGCTTATTTCATATATGCTTAATTCACTTGGCAAATTTTCATAGTTCTCAATAATATCACTATCAACAATATTATTAATTCTTTTTTCACTGATATCTGACATTCTTTTCATAAAAAGAATAGCAGAAAGAACAACCCCAATCTCAATTGCCAGGGTTAAATCAAAAAACACAGTTATAAAGAAAGTTGAAAGCAGTACAATTATATCAAAATATGAACCTTTCAATATAGAAATGAATGACTTCCATTCACTCATATTGTAGGAAATAACAATTAATATCCCTGCTAAACAAGACATTGGTATTAGTTTTGCCCAATTACCCAAAAAAAGCATAATAATTAGCAAAGTGAACGAATGAACCATTCCCGAAACAGGGGTCCTTCCTCCGTTTTTAACATTGGTTGCTGTACGGGCAATTGCCCCGGTTGCTGGTATTCCCCCAAAAAAAGGGGTTACTATATTTGCTATTCCTTGCGCAATTAGTTCAGTATTTGAACGGTGTTTCCCGCTAATCATTCCATCGGCGACAACAGCAGATAATAAAGATTCTATCCCTCCCAACAAAGCTATAGTAATAGCAGGGGCAATGTAGTTCCTGATTTCCTGGAAATTAAAGTGAGGTGCCTGAAAAGTTATTTTATTCGGTACAGCGTTAAAAAAAGTCTCAATTGTAGTAACGTCAAGTTCAAATACCTTAACAACAGATGTTAAAATTAGAATAGCTAGAAAAGAGCCGGGGATTTTGGTAGTAACTTTTTTAGAATAAACAATAATAAGAATAGTCAATAGGGTTAACAGGAAAGCAATCCAATTTATATGACCAATATTCTCAAAATAGATGTTCCATTTTTCGTAAAACTCAGATGGTATTTTTTCAATGGGCAATCCAAGAGCATCTTTGATTTGGGTAGAAAAAATGACTAAAGAAATACCACTTGTAAATCCAACAATTAATGGATGGGGGAAATATTTTAGTACGGCACCAAGTTTCAGCAATCCTAAAATAATCAGTATTATTCCTGCAAGAATTGTTGAGATGATAAGTCCATTTAATCCGTGTTGTTCTACAATACCATATACAATTACAATAAAAGCCCCGGTTGGCCCACCAATTTGAACCCTGCTACCACCTAAGAATGAAATTATGAACCCTGCTATAACTGCAGTAACAAGCCCTTTTTCAGGGGAAACACCAGATGCTATTGCAAATGCTATTGCTAAGGGCAATGCGACTATTCCAACAACAATTCCCGATAAAATATCAGATGAAAGTTGCTTCTTTTCAATTCCTGATTTTAGAATTGTAAAAAACTTTGGTTTAAAAATAGTATTCATAAAAATCAATCAAACAAATTTAAAGCAAATGTAATTTGATTTTTATCTGTTTGTATATCGGTTATTATTCTTTTGTTGTGTAACAGTTGTTATTTTTGGTTATTTTCTTATTGTTTCAATGTTTTATAGTTTATAGTTTTGGTGAATCATTATTTCTCCATTGCTTTGTACTTCAATGATTTTGGCATTTTTTCTATAGCATATCGTAATGATGTACGGTGCATTATCGATTTTTTACTAATTACATAATCAAATACTGCCTGTTGATTTGACTCGCTTGCAGCCTTGAGCATCCATCCATATCCTTTTTGGACCAAATCGTCTTTGTCCAAAAGTAAGATATCTGCAATTTCCAGGATATCATCAAGGAATTTTCCTTTTCTTGCCGGAATAATTAAAGATACAGATGATGCCCTGCGCATCCACCGGTTTTTTGATCTGGCAAAATCTTTTAATTGTTTCACATAATCAGGGTACATCTCAATGAATTCGCCAATAGTATGATTACAAAGAGTATCACATGAAGCCCAGTTATTTACATATGTATCAACCCATTTCTCGAAATACAGGAAGTCTTCCGGTTCATATTTGTTATGGATGCAATAGGACCAGTTACAGGCAATAAATGACTCTTCTATGAATCCTGATTGCCAGAGATCTTCACAAAGTTTAAATATTTCAGGCTTTGTTTTTAACTTTATAAGTTTATAGTATTGCTTGCTGATTTTATTAACGGTAGGAACCTTTACCCCGTAAAATTTTATCTTTTCTTTGAAAAGGTTCTGATTGGTCTTCTGAATTTTTGTATCAATATTGTTTTTTAGCTCAATTCTAATTTTTTCTAAAATATTATCCATAATGAACTCAACGTTTAAATGAAGATATTTCCGGGTATACGGATATTCACAGTTTGTTGAACGACTTAAAAATACGAAGATTTAAATAGATGCAACCAAAGGGGTGTATGTTTTTATTATCAAATGGGGTTTTGGAAAGTCTTACGGTGTAGACAACATGGGGGTTGTTTGCAGTTTGCCAGTTTATCTGTTATTACAAAGGGGGGACAGGTGGTTCACGATAACAAAATATCTTACTTACTAAGATAACCTTGTAGCCAGTTTTTTATGTAATTATTTTCATTTTTCTTTTTTTGGTAATAATATTTTTACGGTCGTACCCTTTCCGGGTACTGATTGAAACTCAAGGTGCCCTTTATGTTCTTTGATTATATTATAAGTTATTGCTAATCCTAATCCAGTGCCCTTGCCAGGGTCTTTTGTAGTAAAAAACGGGTCAGTCACTTTTTCTAAATTTTCAGGTTTGATCCCTTCACCAGTATCTGTTATTTCAATACATGCATCCGATCCTGAAAGTTTTGTCATTATTTTAATTGTCCCTTCTTTAGCAATTGCCTGAATAGAATTGCTTAAAATGTTAACAAAAACTTGATGTAAATTACCAACATTACCTTGTATTACGATCTCTTTCTGGGAAAACTGTTTTTCAATTTTTATGCGGTGTTTTAGTTGGTTTTGTAACATATTTATTGAGTTGTCAATGATGGAATGGAGGTTACAAACCTCATTGTATGATTTACTTCTGCGACTAAACTGGTTAAGGCCTTCAATAATTTCAGCAGAACGCTCTACACCTACTTTTAAAGAATTTATCAGGGTGCCTATTTGTTCATAATTTTCAGAAAAGGATTTATTTTCATAATGACGAAGCAGCCCTAAATACGCTCCCATGATGAAATTCAATGGATTATTAATTTCATGGGCAACACCAGCAGTTAGTATCCCTAATGAAGCCATTTTTTCGGATTGCAGTAAATGGGCTTGCGTTTCTTTGAGCCGATAGAGAGTTGATCTTAGCTCTTTGTTTTGTTTGATTATGATATCGTTTTTTTCAAATAATTCTTCATTGGTTGATTTTAATTCTTCATTTACAGTTTCCAGATCATTGGTTTTTTCTTGTACCAATTCTTCCAACTGGTTTTTGTGTTTTTCTAATTCAAGTTCTGTATCACGTAGTTTCGATAAGTGATTTTTTATAAAAAGAAAAAAAAAGAATTGAAGTAACGATTACATAAAACCACCCTTTGTAGGTTTGAATTTCTGTTAGAATTGATATATCGTAAATTATTGAACTTAGCAACCTGTCTGAAAATATTATCCAGGTCCCCCCTAATAATAAATATAATAGTGTTATTTTGTATTCGAATTTAATTTTTGTCATTGAAACTAACTTTAAGCTGTCCTTTTGATCCTGATTAATGGTAAATTTACAAAATCATTTTCTACTATTTATCGGTATCTTATGTTAACGATTCAACTTCGATATTATTTGCCGGAAAAGATCAGTGGCGGATAAGAAAAAGGACTTTTCATGCCGGCAAATATCCAAAATGGGGAATTAATTAACTTTTCTTGAGAAAACAATTGTTGAATGATATTGTGTGTTTAGATCAGCAATAAGCGAAGGACAGGGTCTTGAAGCTTCAATGTATCAAAATGTTACCATGTTGGGTAAATGTATTAAACTTAAAATTACCCACATTCCCCCGTTTGCGTATAGTATGTTTAGTAAATTATGGTTTTTGTATCTGTCAAATATACAGTTGTTTAATAACCTATGTGAAAAATATTTCCTTTTTTTTGTAATAAATTCTATTCAAGAAATACTTTATAAGAAACAGATGACAAAAAATATGAAATCGTTGAAAGAAGAATTTCTTGAGATACTTACAAATTATCAGGGAATTTTACACAAAGTTAGTTTGGTATATTTTAAAAATAAAACGGAAAGAGAGGATAACATTCAAGAAATAATTTATCAACTATGGAAGTCCTTTCCAACAATTAAAAATCATAATAGCATTGGTTCCTGGATTTATGCTGTTTCAATAAATACTTCTTTATCAAGAGTTAAAAAAGAATCGAAAGTAGAATACAGGGAAACAATACCTGAATTAGCTGATAAATCGGATGTGATTGAAAGCATATCAATGAGTGAATCATTGCAACTGCTCCTGAATGCAATATATAATCTTGATGAACTTGACAAATCAATCATGTTGCTTTATCTGGAAGAAAAAAGTTATGATGAAATAGCAGAAATCATCGGTATTTCAAGGTCAAACGTTGGTGTTAGAATAAACAGGATTAAAGAGTTTTTTAAAAGATATTTAAATAAATAGAATCATGGAAAATTTAGAGTTACAAAAGATATGGAAAGCACTTGACAATGAAATCAATTATAAATCCACGGATGAACTGGATTTACTATTGAAGTCAAAAGCAAAACAAACGTTAAAAAAATACTTAGTAATTATAAGTACTTCAATCATATCAAGTATTGGTATAATAGTTTTTTTGTTAATTACTTCGATAAACCGGAAAAACGATTTAATTTACTTAATCAATAATGCAATGCTTGGTTTAATTACACTTGTGTCATTGATTTCAGGATTATTTTCATGGTACAAAATTCAAAACAACAAGTTCAATCTGTCTTTAAAAGATTGGTTAAATGAACGAATCAATATGTTATCCAAAGGCCTTACCGGTAAATTAAGTAAGTTCTATCTTTTTATAATACCTTTGCTGTATATTCTTATTGTATTGTCAATCCATGTATATTTCGAAAACAAATTATTTATAGAGGTATTAAACTCCGAAGAATCAGTTATTGGTTTAATTATTGGTGCTCCAATCGGTCTTTTTGTATCCTTTTTTACGGTAAGGAAAATTCGAAAATATCAATTAAAAAACCTCCAATTCCTGAAAGATATGTACCATCGCCTTTGTAATGTGTGACTGCGTTCTGTCTTCTATGCTTTTATATTTTCTCAACGTTATTTTTTTAACAATATTGATAAGGTTTTGTGAGGTTAAGAATTATTTAAAAAAAACGGAATAATAAAATCTAAGAGATTG
>JBNLCS010000020.1:0-5417 GCA_050303935.1 Bacteroidales bacterium | reverse complement strand
TACGATAAATTTTTTACAGGGTTGTGTTATTTATAAAACTTTGAAATCAAAATAATATTGTTTCCGGTCTATACACAAATAGTTAAACATTTTCTACCAATTAATATTATTTTAGCTAAATAAATTAACAAGTATAAAATTATAGCTGTAACAAAAATAATGGCTGGATAACCAATTTATATGCCAACAGTAATATTTAAGGCAAATTTTTTATGAGTGACAGGAAAAAAGATCATATTGATTTAGCTTTTAAATCGCAAATTGACAAAGTGATTGCTGATAGCAGGTTTAATTATGAACCTCTACTTGGCAAAAATCCCTATGAAGCTGATATCTCTACCAACTTTCTGGACAAAACCATGAAAATACCTGTTTGGATATCGAGCATGACAGGTGGCACAGCCATGGCCGAAAAAATTAACACCAACCTGGCAAGGGCATGTAATGAATTTGGTATGGGCATGGGACTGGGTTCTTGCAGGATACTATTAGATAATGATAATTATTTGCCCCAGTTTAATGTACGGCATATTATAGGTGATAAACTTCCATTGTATGCAAACCTTGGCATTGCACAAATTGAGAAGATCCTTAAAAACGGGGAAATTGAAAAAATACAACGATTAATATATCGCTTGCAGGCAGACGGTTTAATTGTACATGTAAACCCTTTGCAGGAATATTTGCAACCAGAAGGTGATGTGATCACTATATCTCCGGCTGAAACCATACAACAGCTTTATGAAGCAACCAGGATAAAAATAATTGTTAAAGAAGTTGGACAGGGAATGGGACCAGCCAGTATAAAAAAACTAATGGAGTCGGAAGTGGCTGGTATTGAACTGGGAGCTTTAGGTGGTACTAATTTCGCCAAAGTTGAACTGATGAGAAGCGATGCTACCAAACAAGAACTACTGGCCCCCCTGGCCAATTTGGGACATACAGCAAATGAAATGGTCGATATTTTAAACAAACTGTATGTTGACCAAAAAACTACAAAAAAACAACTTATTATTTCTGGCGGCATAAAAAATTTTCTGGATGGGTATTATTTTATTCAAAAATCTAAATTTCCTGCAGTTTATGGACAGGCATCTATGTTTCTAAAATATGCTATGGATGACTATGAAACACTGAGAAAGTATATTGAATTTCAGGTAAAAGGATTAAAAATTGCTTATACGTACCTTACTTTAAAAGAACAATAGCCTCTAAGTTCAATGACTTTTCTATATTTAATCAACAAGGAAAGAAATTGCGTTGTTAACATGGCCAGATACATGCAAAAACAAAATTCAAATTGTTCCTTAGTCCCATTGAAATAATCTTTTTGAAAGTTTTAAGAATTGTACGAAACGTTAGCCCACCAGGAATATAATTATCCGTCTAACAAGCCCAAACTCAAATATATATTATTTATAAACTTGTTAATAAAGTCACTGTTGTTAATTTTATAGCAAAAAAATTAAACCCTTATATTGACACTTAAAAAGGTGGATGATAAATAAGGACCTGGTAGCAGAAAAAAATATTAACATAACGTAATGAAAAAATACAATGCTAAAATATTACTTTTTGGTGAATACAGTTTGTTACTGGGGTCTAATGCATTGGTTATCCCCTTTAGCCGTTTTTCAGGAAGTTTGATTTATGAAACTTATCCGGGATCGGAAAAATCGAATTACACATTACGATTATTACTTGATCATATCGAAAAAATTCATGATAAGCTTCATTTAAAATTAGATATAAATAGATTACAAAAAGATGTAAATGCAGGTATGAGTTTTAAATCAACCATACCGGTTAACTACGGATTGGGTAATTCAGGTGCCATATGTGCGGCAATTTACGACCAATATACAAAATCTGTAAGTACTGTTACGGGTAAAGATCTGTTAAAAATAAAAGAAGACCTGGCACTTATTGAATCTTACTTTCATCGAAAAAGTTCAGGTTCAAACCCATTAACATCATATTTTAATAAACCTTTGATAATTTCTCAAACCCTTATTCAAACTACGAAACTTAAAGAAAAATTAAATACTGGCGTATTTCTTATTGATACACTAAATAATGGAAATACAAGTAACCCGTTAACATTGTTTAAACAAAAATGGGAAGACCAGGGTTTTTTATATAAAATGATGAACGATTACATCCCTCTAAACAATGCATGTATTGAGGCTTTTTTACATAATAAACCTTCATTAAATAATGACTTGTTTGACTTATCGTTGTTCCAATATGAAAATTTCAAAGAAATGATACCAAATGGTATTAAAAATTATTGGAAAGAAGGGTTACAAAACGATATTTTTTCTTTAAAGCTATGTGGTTCTGAGGGAGGCGGTTTTATGCTTGGTTTTACAACCAACATTAAAGATACCATGGAATATTTCAATTTGAAAGTGGTTCCAATGCTGCAATTAAACCTTTCCGTTGAAACATAAGCATTTTACAATAACCTGAATTTAACCTGAAATATGCATTAGAACATCTATTCCGAGCTGCAACTACTTCAAAATATGTTACTTCGTTGGTTTTCAAAAACTCACCATAACGGTAGCAATGAATCCTTTTTGAAAACCCATATTGATCGCATTTGCAGCTCTCATAAAAATGTTCTAACACATAATCCGGGTTTAAATAAATATTCTTGGCTATATTTTATTAAATTTGTTATAGTAACTAAATACATCCAGGCATGAAAAAAGTAATGGTCTTATTGGCTTTGATTGTATTTTCAAAAGCCATCGCACAATACGAAGAAAAAGTAGAAAAATTTAAAGTTGCCTTTACTACAGCAGAAAAGCTGGAAGCATATGATACCGAATCAGACTCGGTAGTTGGGTTTGAAAACTTAAATTACGCAGTCGATTTTGAAGTTGTTCCCCTGGAAATGGAATCGGACCAATTTAAAGAGGACATAAAAAAAGCTGCCTATGAAATTGGTTACGACATGGGCTTTAAGTCATTAAAAGAGGGTGGTAAAGCTTCAAAAATAGAAAAGTCATATTATATTATTGGTGCAGAAATTGATGATGAAGAAACTTACCCTGTTATAATAATGGCCATTATTAGTGAAAAGATGCAATTGGCTTATGAAATAACCATTTATTGTTATAACCAGAATACCGAAGAAGGGGTTAACATTGCGAAAAGCTTCAGGTTTATCGAAAACTGATTTTTTATCTTTTTACTGGTTTCTTTATTTTATTCAAGAATACTAGTTTTCTACAAATTTCTATTATTCCAATATCTTCTGGTCTCAAGATCAACGTAATCATGTTGTATTTACCTATCAATATGTTAATCCAACTCAACTATCACTTCATTATAGTAACAATTGTATGCCCGGGTGAAATATAAGGATAAATTTCATCAACATCTTTATTTTTTAAAGATATACATCCCAATGTCCAATTGATCCTTGCATCAATAAGTCCGTTTCCTCCTGCAGGTACCCCATGAATCCCTATCTCCCCTCCTATTTTGGCATTTCCGGGTATTTCATGGTCTCTTTTTAACTTGTTAAATTTTTCCCATGACTTGTTGTTGGGGTAATCAATCCAGATGAATTTTGACCAACTTTTATGTGGGTATTTCGAACGAACTTTAAATACCCCTTCCGGTGTGCAATTATCCCCCTGCATTCTCTTATCATCAACAGGATTGCTGCCAAAAACCACCGGATATTCTTTTAGTTTCAGGGTATCATACAACACAGCAAGGGTATAATCCCCTTTATCAATGAGAATATTTACATAGTTAATATTGAACGAATCACACAATTCTATTAAAGATCTGATTTTACCATTTGTTTCGGGTTGCGCACACCCTTGAAAAGATAGGATGGCACTTGCCAACATTGTATAAAAAAACCTGAAATTCATGTACTAAATTTTAATCTATTTTTTGTAAAACCATGTAACAAACCCACTTAACATCCCTACAAAGGGGACCTAAAAAAAGCTTTTTTCACTATCCTAATACTATTTTTTTAACAATCTTAAATATTTCCTCCCCTCTTGTCAGTGCCATCATATGTGACCCTCCCTCAACCAAAAAATCATAATTCACATTTCGTACAGGGATGGTATGGTCTTTATTACCATGAATATGAATAATATTTTCAGGATTTTCCCGGGCGTCCCATTTCACAATTATATCAATGGTCCTTTTTAAATAAGTGGGGTCCTTGCTTTTTAACATCCTTACAAATGTTTCTTTGTTATTTTTCCTGTCGGGTTCAACCAGTGGTTGTACAATTAAGGCCCCCCACTTAATGAGTTTTTTGGGCACGATCTTATAGATGGGCACGTACTTTTGAAACCTATACCGGAAAGGCAATTCGCCCCGGCACTTGGCACTGGAGATTATAATTGTTTTTTCAATGTTATACAACTTTGTAAGCTCGGTACTCACCATTCCCCCCAATGAAGTGCCTATTAAAACGGTATACCCGGAGGTGTCAATCTGCTTTGAAATCTTGATGGCATAATCTTTCATACCGGCGCCCTTTTCAGGTACCGGCAAAGTCACATATTCAACATGCACATGTTCCGGGAATTTAAATTTTTCATACAAGCGATGATCGGAACCTTGGCCGGGGAGCAGGAAAACATTAATATTTTTTTGACTAAATATAATTTCTGAGGAAGCCAAAACGACAATTACGATTAATAATCTCAATTTAACGAAATACTATTTTTTGATTTTTTCAAGTTCAACATATTCAATTAAACCTGAACCGTCTATATATTTAACATTTCCAACTTTATATCTATATTCTTTCAAAGTAATAAAACTACCAATAATAAATTCCTTTGCAGGCTCACTACCATTGCCAATATCAACATATGAACTATCGGAAAATCTCTCATACAGTTTTTGAGCAGCTAATTTCCTTTCATAAAAATCTTTAATCTCTACAATAGTATTCATCGCATTCTCCAAATCTTCAGGCAACTTAATCTCAGGTTTTGTCTCTTTTGTTCTTTCTTTAACAGGATCTTTCCGAGGCTCTTCGACATTATCCACTTCTTGACCATTGAGATTGGCAGTCTCAATTTTTTTTTCTGCATTTTCATGGTTCAACATGGTATCCTGTTGTAAATTATCCTGGTTATCGGACACTTTATTATTGTCCTTGCCAGATATTACAAAGTATGCACCGGCAATAACAGCAATAGCTATAATCACATAAACCGGCACCCGGTTTTTCTTTTCTGACCCTATTTTTTCAGGGGCCGATTGTATATTTTCGTGTACCACGGAAGCCTTTTGTTCAGGTTTCTCATTAACCCTCTTTTCTTCCTTTATGGCCTGTTCCTTTTTATCCTTTTTGGTAGAAACTACTTCCTGTATCAGTTCGTTCTTGTCTAGTTTTTTCAGATCGCCAATGTACCATTCAA
>JBNLCS010000019.1:0-2191 GCA_050303935.1 Bacteroidales bacterium | reverse complement strand
TTATTGTAACTGTTTCAAGGGACGTTACCGAACAAAAGAGGATTTTTAAAAAGATATCTGAAAATGAAAGAAGGTTCAGGTTGTTTTTTGAAAGTATAAATGATATTGCATTTATTCTAAATGTGAGCAAAAAAACAAAATTCGGAACGTTTAAAGATGTGAACCAGCAATTTGTGAATCAAATCAATATAAAAAAAACAGGGTTGTTAAAACTGGGTATGTCAGATGTTTTAAGTAAAAACAGTATTAAAAAATTGGACAGAATTGCCCCGGAACTGTTTGAAAATTGCAGCATTAAGGTTGATTTAGATTTTATTTCTTCAACGAAGCGTAAAATTCCATGCAACGTGGCATTTTATTTGCTGGATGAAGAAGAAGCACCACTTATTTTTTGTATCGCCCGGGACATGACTCAAATAAGGACCTACATAAACGATTTGAAAAATGCAAAGTTAAAGGCAGAAGAAAGTGACCGTTTAAAATCTGTTTTTCTTGCCAATATGAGCCATGAAATAAGGACACCGATGAATGGAATTATTGGGTTTTCAAATATGCTGCAAAATGAAAACCTTACCGATGCAAAAAGAAAAATCTATACAGATGTGATAATTAAAAGCAGCAATAAACTTATGCATTTAATTAATGATATTGTAGATATTTCGAAAATTGAGGCAGGGGAGGCCAAGCTTTTTATTGAAAAATTTGGATTGAATGAACTTTTGGGCGAATTATATAATTTTCACTTACCGCAGGTTAAGCACAAAGGTGTGAAACTGCATTTGTCTCTATGTTTTAAAAATAATGAAGACAAAATTTTTACAGATAGGTTAAAATTGTACCAGATAATTAACAATCTTATATCAAATTCTATTAAATTTACAAATTCCGGTGAAATAGATTTTGGCTATAAATTGGCAGGAAAGAAACTGTTATTTTATGTTAAAGATACCGGAATTGGGATTAGTAAGGGAAATACTAAAATTATTTTTGAAAGGTTCAGGCAGGCAGATGGCGACATGGGCAATTTTGGAGGTACCGGCCTGGGGTTAGCAATAACGAAGGCATTTGTTGAAATGCTGGATGGAAAGATTTGGCTGGAATCTGAGCCCGGTGAAGGTACTGTATTTTATTTTACCCTTCCTATGGGTAAAGATACAAAAGGGCTAAATGCAGATAATATAAAGATTATCAAAAACAGAAAAAAAATTATGGAACTAAAATTAAAGGGAAAAACAATACTTATTGCAGAAGATGAGGAGGATAATTTTGAACTGTTAAATGCTATACTTGAAGGTTCGGAAGCTGTGATAATAAAGGCACTCAATGGTGCTGAAGTATTGGATCTCTACAAAAAGAAAAAAGATAAAATCAACCTTATTTTAATGGATATTAAAATGCCGGTCCTTGATGGTTTGCAAGCAACTGCAGAGATAAGAAAAACAGATAAGGATATTCCAATTATTGCACAAACTGCGTATGCATTGTCGGGTGATAGGGAGAAAGCCCTTGCTGCAGGTTGTAATGCATATATACCAAAACCTATAGACGGAGAAATGCTTATTAGATTAATTGCTGAACTTTTGACCTAAATGGAGTATGGAACAGCTTTTTGTATATGGTACGTTAAAAGATCCTCAAATACGGTATGCGGTTATTGGAAAACATATACATGCAGTGAAAGATTTTATAAAAGGGTTCGTACTGGATGAAATTACAATTGAAGGTGCTTCCTACCCAATTATTGTTAAAACAAGCAAAGATTCTGATGAAGTGTACGGTGAAGTAATACAAGTTGATAAACCTGATCTGCAAAAGCTGGATTTATACGAAGGTGATGAGTACAGAAGGATAATAATAGAAACAATGTCATGTGGCCCGGCCTGGGTTTATAGTAAATGAAATATCCAACACAGGACTTCACAACAGTGGCATGAAATCAGGGTTAAATGTATTGTATTAAAAAATCCGCACATTGCTGTACGGATTCGTAACCATCTAACTGATATTTTTATGGAAAGAAATGTTATGTTATCTTAATACTAATGTTTTATTGTAACTGCTCTTTTCCTCGGATATAGGGAAAACAATTCATTTAATGAGAAATTGTTTTCAATATATCTGCATTATAAAATACTAGTTATAATCTATGAAATCATATACCCTTATCACTTTATATACATTTTTTGGAAGT
>JBNLCS010000018.1:0-3429 GCA_050303935.1 Bacteroidales bacterium | reverse complement strand
ATGTGCCGAGTTTAACCAGTGGGGAAATAATTTCTCTTTGGTATTCTGTTCCGTCAAGCCCTACCGATGTTGCTATGCCTGTTATATGAATTTCATCGTCTGAAAGATCGAAAGGAGTGTTGTATCCTGAAATCCATTCCCTTTGCTTGTTTTCATTACGTGAAATGCTCTGGCCGTTGTAAAAATTCAATTGAAGCCTGCGGTTATAGGCTATAATTGCTTTTGAACTGTCACCACCAAAGCTGAATGAATTTGAAAAATGACCTTCAACACCCACTGAGTCTACATAAAAATTTTCAAATGAAACTTCACGTTTTGCACCATTTGTGCGTGGCCGGGCAGAAAGAACGATGATAACTTTACCTTTCAGTATTTTACCATTTTCCAGTTCAGTACCTTCACCGTAATCAAGAGTAATAGTGATAGGGAAGCCGGTATCTGTGGTATCCACTGTGACAATGGGAGCTTGGCCATATAAATAACGAAGCCTGTGCCTGAACCTTTCACCACTACGGACTGAGGTTCCGGTTTCTTCAAAAGTTGCTTCCAGGTTTTCATCGGAACCTGTAAAAAAGTCTACTTCATAATCAAATGTTTCTAATGCATCTTCAATTGTGGCGTCTTCATTAACCAATACTTCAGTCGCGGTTAGGTCGGTAGCAATTGTGTCACTTTCAATTTCATCTTTTTCACAGGATGTAAATAGAAGTGTAAAAACTGATAAACTAATAACTAACTTTTTCATAACTAATTTTATTTTGGCCTCTTTTTCAAAGAGGCAGGTTAAACATTTTAAATCCTTATTTATTCACTAACCGAACAAAATGCTTTTGACCCTACCTGAAAAATGAAAAAAAATGAAGAAAACAGAATTATTGTTTTTAGCTTGTTGATTTGTAATGTTTTAACGAAGTGTTTTTTGAATTGAATTAAATAGTTCTTGTTATTTGAATATTTGAATCATCAAATTCTCAAATTAAAAATACATCTTTGCATCAAAATATTACCAAATGGATTATATAGAATTGAAGTGTAATATACCTGAAAACACGGAAATGGCCAGAGAAGTGCTTGTTGCTGAACTGGGAACGTTGGGCTATGAAAGTTTTCAGGATTTTGAAGATGGTATCCTTGCTTATATAAAAAGTGATGATTTTGATGCAAAAGCTTATATTGGGATTTATTGTGTAAAAGAAAAGATATTTGGTGAAATTACATTTAGTCATCAATTATTTAAGGATAAAAACTGGAACGAATACTGGGAGAAAAATTTTCAACCGGTAATTATAGGTAAACAACTTATTATTAAGGCCCCCTTTCATACGATTAAAGAAAAGTATGAATATGAACTGGTGTTGGAGCCAAAAATGTCGTTTGGCACAGGGCACCATGCTACCACCTGGCTTATGCTTGCTGAAATGTTAAAAATGAATTTGTTTGGTAAAGATGTAATTGATGTAGGTTGCGGTACAGGCATACTTTCAATATTTGCACATATGAGGGGGGCAAAAAAGATCATTGGTTTTGATAATAATGATTGGGCTTATAATAATGCCCTTGAAAATATTGAATTAAATAATACTGGAAAAGTAGAACTATTTTTGGGAGAAATATCTTCTTTAAATATTTCGGGGAATTTCGATATTGTTTTGGCCAATATAAACAGAAATGTAATTCTTGATGAAATGAAGGATTATGTTGGAATTTTGAAAAACAATGGTGAAATATTGTTTAGTGGTATTTTAATTGAAAATTTTAATGATGTGGACACCAAAGCTAAAAAACAAGGTTTACACTTTGTTAAAAAGGTTGAAAGAGAAAAATGGATACTAATAAAGTACCAAAAGAAATAATTGTTAGACCGTATCAGCAAAATTAAATTCAACTTTAAACTGGTCTTGTTGCACCTCATTCATAAGAAAATATTCATTTTCTTTTTTGTAAATCAGGTACTTACTGAAATTTTGTGATGTGTATTCAAAACCCAGGTTTTGCAATTCCTCTTCAGTAAAACACTTATTGTCAAACAATTTATTGGTTTTCATAGTGTTGCAAATAAATTTGTCAGTAGTTTAATTTTATCTAAAATTATAATTTACATTTTCTTAATACAATCATTTTACGTTAATTTTTAGGTCCTGAATAATGATATTTATTAACATTTTTTGTTAATAAAAAAAGTTATTAAAATTTCAATTTGTTATTGTTTGTTTTACAGGTTTTTAAAGTTAACTTATTGGTATTCAGTTTTTTGTTGGATGTGTGGGGTGTAATTTGCTAACATTCAATTTGATTGAAATAATTTCCCTTGCCATGTATTTCTTTCTTTTAAACGTTGTTCAAATTTATTTAATATCTGGTCATTTCTCAATCCCCATTTTATAGGGGAAATATTTGTGTAAGGAGGTGCTTCCCCTGCTATACGTTCAATTACAAACGCCGGGTTTAACCGCTCGGTAAAGGAAACCATAAATTCAATATATTCTTCAAATTCAAATAATTTGAAAAGTTCGGGATGCGTTTCAAAATCTTTTGCCAGTCTGGTATCTTTTATTATCTGTAACTGATGAAATTTAATATTAGACAAAGGTAACCGGGATAATATCTCAGCTTCATTTAACATTTCGTCTTTTGTTTCATCTGGTAACCCAAAAATAATATGTGCACCCGTGTTTATTCCCATAGCGGCTGTTTTTTTTATTGCTTTGACAGAAGTGGCAAAGTTGTGCCCACGGTTTATTTTTTCAAGGGTTTTATCAAAACATGATTCAACCCCATATTCAATAATAAGGTACGTTTTCTCCGACAACTTTTTAAAATAATCCAGTTTCTCATCATTAATACAGTCAGGACGTGTGCCAATAACAAGGCCTATTACCCCATCATATTTTAGAGCTTCTTCGTATTTTTTTTTAATATTTTCCAGTGTATCATACGTGTTAGAATAGGCTTGGAAATAAGCAAGGTAACCTTTTGGTTTTTTGTATCTGTTTTTATGAAACAGTATTCCTTCATCCAGTTGCTTGGTTACCGGGAGTTCTGGTTGACAGTATGAAGGGTTAAAAGCATCGTTATTGCAAAATGTACACCCTCC
Source organism: Bacteroidales bacterium (assembly GCA_050303935.1). Classification (GTDB taxonomy): domain Bacteria; phylum Bacteroidota; class Bacteroidia; order Bacteroidales; family JBNLCS01; genus JBNLCS01. Next base: position 335 of record JBNLCS010000018.1, on the reverse strand, counting down.
AATTCCAATGCTACCATCTCTGTTTGGACAAGTAAACCCGGCATTTATTGATAACTTTTGAATTCTACCTCCAAACTTCTTTTTAAAATAGTTTACATATGAATTAAACCTGCGATTATCACCCCACGGATACATATTCTACGCTACCATTATTAATTCTTCCATGCTTACATACCATAAATATGCCATAATTTGGTAGTTTGGAAACATCTTTGTTAATATTTCTTTGTATCTTTTTATTTGACCCTCATAGGTATTTTCTTTTTGAGATCCGAATTTATAATCCAGGACAATTATTTCCCTTTCTTTTTTCATTACCCTGTCAGGTCTGTATA
>JBNLCS010000017.1:0-3986 GCA_050303935.1 Bacteroidales bacterium | reverse complement strand
ATATTCAGAACATATATAAAAGAGCAATAACTTATGCACACGAACAAGGAAATTTTTATTAAATAAGTAAATCTAAATAAACAAGTAAATTTAAGAAAATGAAAAAATTATTCTACATGGCATTGCTATGCCTGCCAGTAATGACTTTTGGCCAGGAAGGGTTTACCCCGCACGGAATTGTTAATGGAAGGTTCTTTGGTGATTATTATTATAAAGTAGCCGGTGATACAGGTTTAACCGGTGAATACAAAGGTGATGCGGAAGGTGACAATGGTTTTGCAATTCGAAGGGTGTACCTGGGGTATGATTATCATTTTGCAGAAAATATGTCGGCATCTATTTTATTGGAAAGCAATGATGGTTTGTTAAATTCTGGGGATAAAAGAGTATTCGCAGTTAAAAAAGCCTTGTTCAAATGGAAAGATATTTACAGCGGTGGTACTTTAATAGTTGGTGCACAAAGTACCCCTACCTGGTCACTTTTTACAGAGAAGGAGTGGGGCTACAGGTCTATTGAAAAGAATATTATGGATTTTAGAAAACATGGGTCATCAAACGATGTTGGTGTTATGCTATCAGGACATATTCCTGGCATGAAACAAATAGGATATAATGTGATGGTTGGAAATGGCAGGGGACAAAAACCTGAAAACAATAAGTATAAAAAAATTATGGGTTCGTTAAATGCCAAGTTACTTGATGAGAAACTAAGATTGGAAATATATGCAGATAATGAAAAAACTGCTGAATCATCAAGTATTACAAATATTAAAGGTTACATTGGTGTTAATGTTGATAAATTTGTTGCTGGTGTTGAACCATACATTAGAAATGAAAATTCAAATTCAGTGACAGTTTCATATTTTGGTATGCAGGTTTTCGTAAAAGGTAGTATTGTTCCAAAACTTGGTTTTTTTATTAGAACAGATATTTACCAACCAGATGAAGATGCTTATATTTATAATGAAATGTTTTCAGTGGTAGGATTGGATTACACACCTGTGAAAAACGTAAGTTTTATGCCAAATATATGGATTAATTATTACTCAGGGATTGATAGCAGTGCCCCCGATCAGGCCGCAGATGTAATTGCCAGGTTAACAATGAAATATAAGTTTTAATAGTCAGGCAAGTTTTAGTTACAGTTATTTAAAGTTTAAAGAAAAGGGCTGCCGGTTGGCAGCCCTGATCTTTTTAGGAAAGTAGTAAAAAACTAAATAAAACAAGGTGTAATCTGTTTTTTAAAGATATATCCTCATATTACAGAAATGTTAATATAAAATGAAGATTCTGTCAATAATGACTAATATTCATGCTATTTGTAAACGAAAAGCTTTCTTGTAATAACTACTAATAATACGAATGATTGTTAAATTATAAAATAATACACATATTCGTATAAATAAATATTTTTTAAATGATTTATTGTGTCAAGGTGACATTAAGGCAACCGGTAAAACTTTACCGTTTATAAATCTATGTCCGGTACAAGCAAAATCTACGATGAATTCAGCCATTTCATCTGGCCTAAGTGGTGCTTTATACCCGGGGAACGCTTGGTCCAACATTTTGGTTTGGACCGAACCAATAGCCAAACAGTTGAATGAGATTCCAGAATCTTTAAATTCAGATGCTAAACATTCTGTTAAAGAAGCTATTGCAGCTTTACTTGCACTATAGATAGAAAGTCCGGGGAACTTGTCACTACCTTGAAATCCTCCCATACTTCCTATATTTAAAACATGTGCTCCAATTTTTGTGAATTTATCTAAACATTGTCTAATTAAAATGGCAGGTGCAATAAAATTGATATTTAGTATGTCCTGAATCTCCGGGACAGTTATATTCTCAAAATTTTTATTAATCAACAATCCGGCATTATTAATAAGAATATTTATTTCATCGGTTTTATGAATAATATCAGGTAGGGTAGTATCTTCCAGTAATTTTTTCAGGTCAAAACTGATGGGAATAATTTCTCCGGGTACATTTTTTTCTATTTTTTTTAATTGAACTATATTACGGGATAAGGCGTAAATTTTATTATTCGGGTTTTGGGCAAATAATTTTGTGACTGCAAAACCAATGCCTTTTCCTGCTCCTGTTATTAGAATGTTCATATGATTATAATCTAGTTTACAATTATCTGATGATTTGTTCCGAATGAACGGAGAAAATATCAGGATATTCTTATTTCTTTTTACTTATTTTTATACAAAATAATATTTGGTTCAAAACTTGTAGAAATAAATATAATTATAACGAAACTAAAAAAGGGAAATGAATAAAAAGAATTTTATTGTTTTTTTTACTCTGTTGAATCTTATCATTTTTCAGGTTGACGCACAAATTGACAGGGATTTTGAAAGAGCCAGGGACCGCTATTATTTTGGAGGGAATTTTGGTTTGTCGTTTGGAACGATTACCAATGTAGAGATTTCCCCTATTTTTGGATATTATATAACAAAGCGCTGGGCTGTTGGTACTGGGGTTACATATCAGTATTATAAAAGAAATGATTTTATAAAATTTAAGACCCATATATATGGTGGCAGGCTGTTTTCAACGTTGTATTTGTTTCCCGATTTGGGAATGTATTTTCCTGTTGGGCCAGGGTTATCTTTGTTCGCACATGGGGAATATGTTAGTCTGAGTTTGGAGGAAAGTCTTTTTTTGTCAGGTCCTGTATATCAGAACTCAACAAGCCGGTTTATGTCAAATAATTATTTGTTTGGTGGTGGCGTTATGCGAAAAGGAAACGGCCGGGCTGGTATGTACATAATGGTCCTCTTTTTATTAAATGACCCGGTCTATACAACGTTATCAAACCCTGAAATAAGAATTGGTTTTATTTTTTAATCTAAACAATAAAAAATGAAAAGGTCTGGACATGCTGATTTACCATTACACTATGGAAAAGTACCATCGTGGCTTTATCAACGCATGTCTGTTATGGGGAGTGCCATTATTGAAGCTTTAATAGAAGAGTATGGTAAACAAGAAGTATTGAGGAGAATGAGCGATCCTTTTTGGTTTCAATCGTTTGGGGCAGTATTGGGAATGGACTGGCATTCATCTGGCATTACAACTTCAGTTTTAGGGGCACTTAAAAAATCCATTAATGAAAAATCATCTGAATTAGGGATACATATATGCGGCGGGCGGGGAAAACATTCATTACAAACTCCTGTAGAATTAATGAAATATGCAGAATTTACAGGGATTGATGGATATGAAATGGTGAAAAACAGCAGGTTGACAGCGCGTGTAGATAATAATGCGGTGCAGGATGGGTTTCAAATATATTTACACTCTTTTATTGTGACTTCAGGAGGGGACTGGACGGTTATTCAACAGGGATTGAATAATCAAAACGGAATGGCAAGGAGGTATCATTGGTCGTCAGAAAATATTAAGTCATTCACTGAAGAACCCCATAGTTCAGTGGTTGGAGAAAATTTAGGCCAGATTTTGAACCTAACTCATAAAAAGGCATGTAAAACAAAAAAGAGTATTGTTTCATTATCCAATGAAGAGCCAAAACACATTTTACCTGAAATTAATAAACTGATCATGTCAAGAAACCATGATGTTACAACGAAGGATGTTGATTTAAAAAGGTTGGGTACCTTAATTGCTGTGGCATATGACCGGCAGTTTCAAAATTTTGAAGACTTATTGTTACTAGAGGGATTAGGGCCGAAGTCCCTTAGATCTTTAACTCTTATTAGTGAAATAATACATGGTACGCCTTCACGGTTTTCTGATCCTGCACGATTTTCATTTGCCCATGGTGGAAAAGATGGTCATCCATTCCCGGTTCAAACGAATGTATACGATAAATCTTATCAAATTCTTAAAAAGTCAATTGAACGTGCAAAGCTCGGAATAAGTGATAAACAAAAAGCATTGAAAAAATTATTTGAACTGGTGAAAACACTTGAGAAAGGATTTGTTCCTAACGGAAATAAATTTCAAAATTATAT
>JBNLCS010000016.1:0-4275 GCA_050303935.1 Bacteroidales bacterium | reverse complement strand
TTTCTATCAATTAATGCATAGAGGATTTTATTTTCAACTCCAACATCCGGATCACCAATTGGATGAAATAAAGGATTTTTTATAAAACCATTATCGACGAATTTATTATGCTCAAAATAAAATGAAATTGAATCATAGTTGAAAGAGTAACAACTAAAATCATTAGATGCAATTGTGTCTGCTTTCAAAAATTCCTTTCCTAAGATCAGAAACTTAAAGGAAGTATCAGAATATAATACGTTTGAAACATTTGTCAACGTTAATACTATTGTGTGGTAACCTTCTTCTTTAATTTCATAAGATATACTATCTCCTGAACCAATGTATTCATTATTAAAATTCCAATTATAAACTTCATTTTTCTCTGGTTCACCTTTTAATGAAATGACACAAGGATTAATACCATTATTACTTACTGAATATTCAAAATGGGGAATTGGATTAAATTCGGGTTGAATCTCTTTTTTATCACATCGCCAAAATGTTAGCACTATAAGAATGATAAAAAATGTAAAATTATTTTTATTCATATTTTTTGTATTTATAATAATTAGTAATTTTTTTATTTGATATATCTCATTTTTCTTAAGTCCATTTGTACGTCTGTTCCTAAAATATGGCTACAGGTTAAATATAAATAGAATGTATTTAATTTATTAATCCATTTCTTGCTTACGCACAACCCTGTAATATGCCTCGCCATATACCGGAATTCCGGTATTTGTCATTCCCTGAAGCACACATTTTATTTTTGTGATGCGCATGGCATTGTAAAAAACAGTGGTCGCTTCTCCATTCTCATCTACTTTAACGTTTGGGTCCCAGTAAATGGTTTTACGTAAATCGGGTATCAAAATATCTTCCCTTTCTTTTTGGTTGTATTTAGGGTGGTAAAATTCTTTGTACACGAGCGGGCCAGGTATGGTAACAGAGTTGTTATAGACTGCCTGGTACACGGCTTTGTTCCAATCTATTTTTATTATGGCCGCAACCCATCCACCGTACGCAAACTTTACATCAATGCCTCTTGCTATATAAAAATATTCAATCTGTTCTGGTGATAGTTGCTTTACATATTCATACTCATAGTTGGAGCCGTCAACATAAAATACAATAGGGGTAAAGTTACCCTGGTAATATGTTAAAAGGTTCGTACCCTCTTCATCTTCTCTACAATTATAACCCATGCTCGATATAAGGTCTTCAATAGAAAGGGCTGTTTCAAGAATATCATTACGGGCAGATTGGTGATATGACATTGAACTGACAAGATTTTGGTCAAAATCCAAAGGCTTTGCTGTTCTTGAAATTTTTACTTCTTCAATCCAAATATTATTGTCGAGATTAATGGCAAATTGGTTATTTCCATCGTTATACGTATAAACAAACGGGGTTGGGTTTATTTTATCCAAAGGGTCCTCATGGAGATACTCTTTCAAATCCGTGTAAAACCTGTTTGTATTTGTGGTAACGTTAACCTTTGAACTGCCATTATTGGCTTTACCTGAAATCTTTATGAAAGAACTTGTATTTTTATCATATTCCGGGTAAAAGCAGAATTCACCGTTTTTTTCCACTGTTATCTTTTTTGAGGTGCCGGCATAATATACATTCACTTCCCCTGGTATTCCTTCGGGAGATTTAGCTAATTTGATTTTTTCAAGTTTACCACAAATTATATCTTGTGATTTAGGATTGTTTTGAAGTGCAAAATCGATCATTTCATCAATACTTCTATACCTTCTCCATCCCTGCACCATTAAAAGTAAATCCAAATGTTGCCGGGCCATTTTATTATCGGGCATGAAGTAATAATTCGGATTGTTAACATATCCTTTTAATTCATTATTAAAGTAGGTAGACGCTATTATGTTTGCTTCATCTACCTCATCTGAACTTCCCAATTGATCATCGTACACTGATAGGGAATATTCACCATCTTCAAAAAAAGCAAGCGCACTATCTATTTTTATTTTAAGTGTTATGGAATCCATTTTAAGGCATTTTTCCCTGCTGGGAATAACATTGGCTGTTATAAAACTGTTATAGTTCAAAAACACCAGTCGTTCTGCTATAGGATTATGCGAATTATCCAACAGTGTTAAAACTCCTATCCCACCCGGAAGGTTGTTTGTTGGGATGATTGATGTGGCCTGTGAATTAACAGGTATTTTTTTGTATGTATATAAAATATCACGTATTGATAATGCAAGGTAACACGTATCGTTATAAGAATAATTATTTCGTATATCCGTAATTATTTTTTGATTTGAAACCCTCGCGTTAAATACCCAACCTGAATCGCTTGCAATAGGTATCTCATACTTTTTTTTATATTGTTCGGGTGTGTTTATTATAAAATAATACGTGCCATTTTTTCCTGGCGCGAAAATGAACTTTCCCATGCCGTCATGCTCTGTTTTTGTTTGGGTTAGAATTTCACCTTTTTCGTTTATTATATCCCCGGAAATATTCGCAGGATGCCCATTCTCGAATGTGGCTTTGAAAGCCATGTTATTTAATAGTCCATTTACACAATTCCCACCTTCAGGGAAAAAATCTATATTTACCTTGCTGGAAACAGGAATCTCAACAGTTTTATTAAAATCATCATAGTTCGTTATTTCAAATTTATATTCGTTGGCATCAGTAATTGGTATGCCCCACTTTAAATCATTTGAAAAATCAGTGTTATACGATTTAATTTTGTAATCCGTTTTTTTCCCGGCCTTAAATAAATACACAAGGTTTTTATCATTTTCAACATGTTTTAACATGCTTAAGTATTTCATACGTATCCGGACCGTGTCGCCCGGAAAATAAATGTACTTATTAAAAAAGGGGGTATATTTTTGATCTTTTCCATAGTCGTCCCTGATCAAAATTTTCTTTCTGAAAAAGCAATCGGACCCATAATTATTCATCCAGCTTGAAAACGCTATTAAGTGGTATGTGCCTTCGGTATTGCTGTTTTTAACTGTAAAATACCCGTTTGACTGTGAGTCGCTTATCAGATATTTTTCCCATTGTACAATTGCTGAATCTGAAACTAAGAAAACATAAAACAATTGGCTTAAATTTGACTTGTTACGTGTTAGCTTGTTTCTTATGAATGCTTTAAACCAAATGGTGTCCCCCGGGGCATAAACATCCCGGTCTGTATGTAGGTAAACCTGTTCATTTTCCAGTTTTTTAACATACTCTTCGTAGGAAAACTGTTTGGTTTGTGTTTGTGCTCTTGCGAATAATGAAAATATTGACAATATAAGGAATAATACATGTGGAGGTTTGTGTACTATGTTCATTTTATACAATTACGTGAAGACTAGTAGTTTGCTATCATTTATCCAAAAAATATCATTAGAAAGATTTAATTGACATTTCGCTCAAAATCTGTGCCAAAAGTATTCTTCAAAATGGACCTTTTAAAATCCGTTTATCGCTACGCATTAAATTTATAAAAAATGTTAGAGGCATGTCTGGGCCGGTGCAGGGTTGTTTAATGCAGTGCACTCCTTCACGGCACATTATACGTAGCGCACTTCGAAGCACAATTGCATCAGACTGTTCTTGACGTTTATTAAATGTTATGTTGCTCAAACCTGCTTGCCAGCAGGCAAGTTTACCACTTTCTGCACTATGTTTTATGACAGCCTGTAAGCACTGTCTTTAATTAATTAATAAATTTAATCCTTCCAAAATCACCCCTAAAACAAGTATATTTATTAGTGCATATCCATAAGAAAATTTATTATAATATGACACTCCAATTATTATAATTCTTAAACACAATAAAGACAAGAGTATATCAATCAAGTAATTATTGTAATTAATTATGGTTAAATCATTTTTAACTATTCCAATCACTACAATAAAAGTCAGAAATATCGATTTTAAAATTAAAGGGGTTAAAGAGAATGCGAACGCAACCTGAATATCTTTATGTTTTGCTTTACCATTTAACAGCCTCCCTAATCCCCAGACCATGGATGTAAACAAAAATCTAGTCATAACTATGAAAATGAATCCAGCAAATGGAATTGATAGAACAAATATCAAAACTATGTTATTTTCAACTAATTCATAAACATCTATGGCGAATTTATATCCAATTCCAATTGAAATAAAGAATAATAATAAATTAATCTTTCCAGTTAATTTATCGTTTGAGAATCCATCTAAATATTCAAATGTTTTTCTCGTTTTTGTAAATATCGTTAATATAGGTCTCATTTTGTATCAATGTTACTATGAGCTGTTGCCAACATCTTCATA
>JBNLCS010000015.1:0-2227 GCA_050303935.1 Bacteroidales bacterium | reverse complement strand
TAAAAAAAACAAAATACTAATTGTTAAATTATAAGTCATATTTCTGAATTTTATCTTAAAATATGTATATCCATTTTTTCTACTTTAAATTATTATTTCTTTTAACTGTTGGCAAAGCAGGATTTTTCTTTGATAATAACCCCCGCTAAGCGAAGTTTGTAACTTCGCTTTTTTTACAATGTAGTCTGCGACTACTATTAATACGTATGCCATAGCAGACTTAAAACTGTTACATCCAAAACTGATTCCAACATAGCATAATTCCTTGCGCTCGAATATAAATAATCTTCAGGTTTTTCTACAATGCCTGCTCTAACCGGATTACTTGCTAACGCTTCGTGAGATTGCTTCGCTAAGTTATTATGTATATATTCTATTTTTTCCCTTATAAAATCTGGACTATATAAATAAATTGCATGGTTCTCATGTGTCCAAACCTGGTATGTTTTATTCCTTTTATGTTTTTGAGCGTTGAAAGAAAACCTGTTCAACACCCACTCTCGCCTGCTTTCAGGAATTGTTTGTACGGCTTCAATGATCTTTTTACCTGTATACTTTTGTATATCCCTTACGGTTGCACTTAATGCCCCTTCACTGCTTTGTGCAACCAAATGCACATGATTGGACATGATCACATAAGCATATAATTGAAATCCTTTATTTTCAATAGCGAATTTAAAGCTATCAATAATTATGTCGCGATAAACTTTTCGTGTAAATATATCAATCCAATCTACGATTTGAAAAGTTAAATAATGTAATCCTTCCTGGTCTTTTATTTGATAGCCGGTAGTCATAATTTTTTGCTGAAAAATATTAAAAATCAATACCTAAAGCAAAAATAATGTTATATCGTTTTATTATGATAGTTGCAAACTATCTTTTAAATCCGACGTAATCGCAGATTACGCCGAGCGGCTTCAGTGCTTCATTTTGGCATTTTATCATAAATATATTATTGAGCTATAAAAGAAAAGGACGAAGTCACAGACTTCGCCCAGCTCGTTTTATTTTTTTATACTACGATTATCGAGAGAGCAGCTACACAAGGCCACGGCCAGAACAAAGCTGTCAGCCATAAGGGTTATTATGTTAAATAGCCGCACTGCCAACCCGCCCACAGAACAACGTTCCCGGTAACATTGAACGATAAAAACCAAAGCCCTAAAGCAAATTTAAGCCCCGTGGAATTTTATGTCAAAAGCTTCCGGCATAAACCCACAAGCCAGACACACAGTCCATTTATTCCGTTTCCTTTTGCCCTAAAATTCCACTTTGCTTTCTGGTTGCTTAAGGTTTTGGTTTAAGGTATCCTGTGCCTTTCAATTAAAAGAAAAAAATACAGTAATATTTTTTCAAAAGAAAAACCGAAAAAAAGAAAACCACCGATCAAGTGGAAGGACACAAAAAAGGTGCGATGCCTGCAGGGACGGTTTTTGCTGTTACGCTTGCTTTCATCGGGGTGACAGGCTGTAAGCAAAAACAAAATGGCCGCTTAAAATCAATTTACCCCGTTTTGTTTTTGGTTTCTGCCTGGCACGAAGGGTCGGAAGAAGGCATGCATGCTGGCAAAACCAACTATTTATACCCTGCTTCCTGTTTCTTTAAAAATTCTTTCCCTAATGGATTCAGCTACAAAATTATTTAGCGACATTTTTTCTTCCATTGCCAGTAACGCCGCTTTTTGGTGAAGTAAAGGAGACACCCGGACATTAAAACTCCCTTTAAACGGTTTTTCCGGTGTAGTTCCCTCTTGTTTACAATCACTTAAATAAGTGTCGATTGCTTCTATAAAGTCAGCTTCAAGATCATGCCCAGTCTTGCCTTCATATGAGATGAGCCCTTGTACGCCAAGAACTTTACCATAAAGCAGGTCATCTTCTTTGCTGTATTCTATAGAACCTGTGTAACCTTTATATTCAAAATTTTTCATAAGCCTAATACCTCCTTTATCTGTTTTAATTGATACTGCTTCATAATCCCTGACGGGTGCGGTTTATGTAACATTATCGGTACACCTTCCTGATTCATAAACTTTACCCTTGAACCTGAAGTTTTTCCTTTTTTCACTTCCTCAAAACCAAAGTACCCTAGCAATTTAACAACTTCATCATAATGAAAATCAGATGGCATTGTTAAAAACCTGGCTATAAGTTTTTCTTTTTTTAGACATACGCAAAAGTAACTATATTTAGTTGCAAAATCAAATATTTTTTATTTTAATGGA
>JBNLCS010000014.1:0-14516 GCA_050303935.1 Bacteroidales bacterium | reverse complement strand
ACCGAATCAACCATGGAATAAATATTTTCTTCTTTCCGGGTTAATTTTTCATGACGGTTTTGTTCCCAGTAGTAATCATCCTTTTCAATCGCGTCATCGTTTACTATAATGTTTACTTTTGCTTTTTTTACCTTTTCGGGAATTTCAGGATTAATCATTATATTTTGATAGGTGGTTGTTTTGTTTCCAAAAAAGCCAAATGATTTATCGGTAAGTGTAAAATCAACAACGTGTTTTTCTTTGGTAAGAAAGTAAATAGAATCATTAATAAAAGAATAATGAAGGATTGCCAGGTAGTCGTTTATAAAATTAATATTGGCATCTTTGCTAATACGTAATTGGGCCTCAACAATTGCGTAGGTAGAATCCGCAACTGTAAAATATCCTGAAAAAGTGCGCTCCTGCTTTCTTTTGGGATGAAATGAAATTTTGTAACAAAACTGGTTATCCACATACATGCTGTCTACCAGGTAATACTTGTAATATAACAACCCGAAATCAGCAATGGGGCTTACAAAACCTGGTTCAAACACAGTTATGAAGTTATCGTAAATTTCAAGCTGCTGGTACATTTTACCGGTATATTCGGAAATACTTTCGTTGCTAAAACCGGAAATTTTAGAAGCCTTGATAAATTCCTGCTGTTTTTTAGGGTGCGAAGTATAATAAAAATCTGAAAGCGTTTCGGTGATCATTACCGGTAAGTATTCTTTCCCGGTTAAACTGGAAGTGTCCACATGCTCAAAGATAAAATCAAACTGTTTCATATATTTACGGTCTTTCAGCTTATCACCAAAATTATTCATATCTACCTGCACTTTGTTATATATTTCGCAACTGTATGCAGGTATATTATCAGGATGATTTATCTTTTTATGTTCATGGATCTTTTTTAACAAAGCATGTGCCGGATTTTCCCCGGGGGTGATTATCACTTCATCCAGCGCAATATTGTCGGGTTCCAGATTAACATTTAATTCCAAAAAATGATTTTGATTAATGGCTATGTGTAACGTTATATATCCAACACAAGATATAATAAGCGTATCAACCGGTTTACGGGTTTCCAGAAAATATTCACCGTTATAGGCCGAAATGGTACCCACGGTTGTGTTTTTGAATGAAACTGCAGCAAAGGGAACAGGTTTTTCTGTTTCTTTATCAAAAATAAACCCTCTTACCTTGGTAATTTGACCGTATGACGTTAAATGAGTAAAAAAAAGCAGGAAAGGCAGACAGGCCTTCATCACTAAAATACGGTTGTGTTTTTGCATTTGTAAAAATAAAAATTTATATCATGTTTGTTACGAAGAATATAGACAATTGTTGGAGTTGATAGGTTGCGTTCAGTGATTTATTATTTTCTTTTTGTTTTTATATAAATGGCAACGCAGAGCGGCGTTCTTCACGTGAAAAATGTACATTGTCCTGTTGGCAAGCGGTCCTGTGGTCCAAAAACGAGTTTCAGGCAGCGCAGCCATGCATCCGAAAATTTGGAATATATGCCTGCCCTTCCAGGCGGCCATCCTAAAATTGAAAATACCTGCTTGCTGTGCCTCAACTACATTTGGAATCTACATACCTGCTTCTTGCAGGCCTGAAGTGCATACCTAGCACCCAAACGTAGGAGGAAGAAGAACTGCTACTACCGGAAATAAAAGCATCCAGGGCAACTGATGGACGGCCATTGTCCTGCCATGCACCCAGGCCATAACCTTTCCAACCATTATAAACCTGCGGTTCCCAATAAAAAACACCTAAACCACCTACCGATTGTGTTTTTGCAATAAGATCCTGAACGAAGGACCGACAGGTTGTAGGTTGATCGGCCCGCATACCACATTCGCTAATCATTACTTGTTTTCCATATCTGGACTTCATATCCTGCATATTACTATAAGTTTGACTATTCAACGTTGACCAGTTGCTGGGTGTGGGATACACTGACATACCGATTGCATCAAACTGGGCACCATTGCTAATTAATCCACCAATATTCCATTGAAACAATGCATTGTCTTATCCATCTGACACATGCACCACAGTAAGAATACTGCTATTTACAACTTTCACAGCATTATGTCCGGTGGTAACAAGGTAAGCATAGTTTTGCATATTTACTGATGCCCTGCCATCTTGCCAAAGCATCCCATCATTTGTTTCATTACCAATTTGAACCCATTTTGGCGTTACTCCATTTGATTGTAGGGTTAAAATTACATTTCGGGTGTAATTCCAAACCTGATCCATCAATCCCTGAAACGAAAGGCTTGACCATGCCGATGGTTTTGTTTGTGTACCAGGATCAGCCCAGGAATCGCTGTAATGGATGGTTAACATTACATCCATACCCACATTTTTAGCCCTTACTGCTTTAGCAACCACATCATTGAGGTTACACCAACCACCGGATGGATTTACCCACACCCTTAACCTGATGGCATTCATACCATGATCCTTAAGGATTTGGAACAAGCTTTGCTGACTGCCATTGTCGTTGTACCACGAGTATCCCGATGACTCCATTTCGGTAAGCCAACTTACATCAGCTCCTTTTGCAAACTGAGCTGAAAGTTTGTTTTGATTAATTGCTAATAAAGCAATGAACAGTAATAGAACTGTGTACTTGAATTTAAAAATTTGCTTTTTCATAAAGACTCCTTTTTAGTTAGTAAATTAATAATTAGTAAATTAAAAACTCATTATCTGATATTTACATATCATTCATATATACTTTATTTCAATAAAAAAAGGATATAAAATTCCCATCCGGCTAAATACCAGTTTTTTGTTAAAATAAAATCATTTTAAAAACTCAGAAGCATGATTGTAATAAACTAAATCAGCCCGATGTAATTTATCAAGCCTGATCACAATCATGAGAAAGCTATTGCAGCGTAGTATTCAATACAGCTCCCTCCATATTTTCTGCAACAGCTGAAATTTTTATATTTCCTTTTTCCCTTCCGCCCTTCAGAACAAAACCCGAAATACCTGCCTCGGTTCCCAATTCATTGGATCCAATAATTTCGGCATCACCTTCAATTGATAAATTAATTTTATTTCCATTTTCCGGAACAACAGTTCCATCTTTATCAATAATAAATGCATAAACAAAAACCACGTCATTACACCCCGCCGTAAATTCTTTTCCACTTGTATCTATTTCAAGTTTTAATTTTACTGCTTTACCAGGGGTTTTTACAATATGTTCTGTCACCAATTTACCATTAATATATGCCACAGCCTTTAATTCACCTTTACTGTAAGGAACCTTTTCAAAAGTAAAAGGCGGATGTTGAATATTCGTTGAATACCTATCTATGTCCGGTTTTTGTCTGGATATTACTGTCCCATTTAACAACAATTCAACCTCATCACAATTACTGTACACTTTAACTGTATTAAATTCAGGGTCATTCCAGTAATTGGCAATAAACACCATTGGTTTTCCAAAAACTGCACCTTCACTTAAATTAGGCCCTGCCTGACTTTGGTAAAAATAAAAAGCAAACTTGGGCAAACGAAAAATATCGCTGATACCTGATGATTCAATATCGGGAGCATATCCCCTGTTATAATCAAACATTAGCCAATTCGCATCTCCAACAGCAGGTCCCTGCAAATTGCTGTTATGGGCCTCCTGGTAATTTAGCGCCTGTTGTACAAGTCTTTTTTGTCCATATTCGCGAAGTTGTCTTGAGTTTCTTTCTTCCTCAGATAAATCGGCATAAGCGCTCTGGTTAAAACCGGCATTTTGTGCATAATATTCCCAGTCTCCATATTCGGCTAGAAGAAGTGGTTTTTGTTTGTCATATTTATTCCAATAATATGGAGGTTTGGCGTGCTGCCTTGCCGGAATAAAAACATCATAAACCATATCTCTCCAACCACAAGTGTATACCTGTTGGCCTGGCAATTCGTTATGTACAATCTGATGTGCCTTTTGCATATAATCATTGCTCATTCCTGACTCATTTAATGATGCTTCCCATAATATTACGCTTGGATGGTTCCTGTCACGACGCACCATTTTCCTTATATCATTAAAACTATTTTCCTGAAATTTTTCATTACCAAAGAACTGCCATCCCGGAATGGCATCCATAACCATAATACCCAGCTCATCACATGCTTCCAAAAACGATGTAGAATGGGGATAATGAGATAATCTTACAAAATTAAATCCTGCCTGTTTTATTTTATATGCATCCCTATAGTTGGCCTGATTGGATAATGCATATCCGATATATGGATAGTCCTGATGCCTGTTGGTACCTCGTATTTTTAGATGATTTCCGTTTAAAACAAATCCGTTTTCTGCACTGAAAGAAATACTGCGAATGCCAATTTTCCCTATAAACTCATCAACTACTGCATTATTAGTCAGGGCCACAACTTTTATCTGGTTTAAAATTGGATTATCAGTGGTCCATAATTCAGGATTTTTCACAAGAATGGCATGACTAAAAATATGGTTTGAGTGAATTCCTATTTTTTTTGCAGACACTGAATCTACTCCAATCAATTCATTTTTACTATTGTACAAATATGCAATTGTTTGTACATTTTTTTCAGTATCATCTTCATTCTCAACATCTATGTTTATTTTTACAGTGGCACTCCCCGATGTAACATTTTCTGAATAAACCATTACTCCTCCGCCAGCTATCCTATTGGCTCCTATCGGATCGCTGATATGAATTTTATCTTTAACAATAAATTTTACATCACGATAAATACCACTATAGTAATTAAAATCGAGTTTGTCAATTGGTTTTCCGGGAGGTACAAGTGGATTGTCTTCGTTGTTTAACTCTACTGCCAAATGGTTTATCTTTCCAATGTAAGCCTTTCCTGTTATATCAATGTAAAATGGAAGGTAACCTCCATAATTGGTATGAATTAACTTACCATTTAAAAATACCTTAGCGGTATGCATGGCCCCATCAAATTTGATGGCCAGGCACTTATTTTTTAATGATTTGTCTATTTCAAATGATTTATAATAATAACATGTTCCCTGCCATTGCTTATCTTTAATAATAAGGGGTTCAATGTGTGCACTGTGTGGAATATCAACCAGTTGCCAACTATCAGTTATATTATTATTTCCATTTAGTAATTCCTTAAATTCACTGGAATCAATTGCTTTACCGAATCTCCAGTCCTGGTTGAAGTTTTCAGTATTATTTTGAGTAACACAATTACTAAAAAATAAAACCAATATCACCAAAACAGGAATAGTAAATTTAAATTTACACGTTGAATTCATATTAAGTTTCTCCTTTACCATCAAATTATTTTTCATTTTAAGATTACCTTTTCAAATACAACTATATGGTTTTCAGCATCTTTCTTATTTAACCCGGGGCCTATTGAAAACTGGACACTTTCTGCTTTATCCAGGTCAAATGCACAATTTTCACAACCATTAAAATATCTTTCAATAAAAACAGGATATGCATTTGGAAGTTTTAAATGCGGAACTTTAGTAAACTTATTTAGTAAAACCTCCTGGTCCTGGCCGTTGGATTTTAAGGTAATGTTAGCTGCATAAACAGAACCATCATCCAAAACCAAAGCTATTTGTAACGGACATAATTCTTCATTTAATGAAAATCCTTTAATTACCAGCTTATTACATTGAAGTAAATTTTCGAGCCTACCTTTTATTTTATCTTTAAAATAAAACCTGAAAGCATATTCAGGAAATTCATCTGTAAACTTTCCGTTTGAGATTGAAACAGCTTCTTCTCCTGAAAAAGGAGAAATTACATTTTGAAATCTTGTATTGGAATACACGCGATTGCCATCTTCTCTTGCGTCAAAAAGTGTAATGAAATCCGTGCTTTTTACCACACGTGTTTTATATTTTTCTTTTCCATAATAATCCCAATCGGAAGGTACTGAATTTAACTTTTCAGGATAAGTTACCTGTTCTTGATTTGAAAATACGGTTATGTTATATTCCAGAAAACCTTCTCTGAACAATTCATGATTAATAGTGGTGCTATATGTGTAAGCTGCTGTTTTATTCATTTTTAAAATTTCAGGACTCCACTTTCTGCCATAAACATAGAGACATACTGAGTCAATTTCCTTATTGGAAACAACTTTTGCCATCACGGAATGATTTTTTTCAGACACAATTTCATAGGCAGGCTCATGTATAAGATATGTATTTTCACATGTAGTTTCGGGAGCAACAAATTCATTTATTTGAAAAGCACCTAATTTTTCTTCCGGGTTATATATATACTTTGTCTTTTGATTCATAACCAGGTATGTTCCTGGTTTTATAATAAAGGATTTGCCTTTAGCAATCTCATTTACATTATTTTCCGAATTGATTCCCATAACCTTAAAATCAGCGCTAAGATCAGGTAAATCAATTTCAATGTTTCTCGATTTCCAACGTATAACTGTAACCTCCTTTTTTGGTGAAGCCCTTTCAAATGGATCCCGCACCCATTGTGCATCAGGCATTATTTCAAGTCTCCAAACACCATCTTTTATTTTATCAAGGAAATAAGCCCCTGTTCCATCATATTTTACCAGTTTGGAGTTTCCAAATCCGGCAATTTGTTTTAGTTTTTTCAGGTTTGGGGGTATACTTTGTGTATGATTGGTATAAATAAATTTTTCATTACTTACCATCTCGGCAAGATCATTTTTATAGCTTACTTTGAATTCGCCAAAGATTGTATCATTGGGATATCCTTCAAATTTTTCATGTATTCCCACATTTTTACACACCTCCCCGGCAATCATTAATGACAAAGCTTTTTGCGGAGCATAGGCTAGGTTCATGTAGTGTGTGACATACTCAGTATTAGCATATGCCATATACAAAGGATCGTAAGAGAAATGTGTGATAAACTGCATCCCGGCTTCCCTAAAGCTTTTCACTATATAGGGGTAAATATAACTACGTCCTATGTCAGCTGCATCAAATTCATATATGATTTTGGCTGTTTTTTTATAATTTTCCAGTGTATCGAATGGGATATTATAACTACTTACATTTGGCAAAAAATTTCCTTTAATTTCAAAACCATGAACCAGGTTGGTAGGATACCATTGAAAAGTACCACCGGAAATGTCTGCATTATAATATGCATTAGCCAGTTCAATATTATGACTGACATTGTAAAAAACAAGTTTTCTACATCCTGTATTTTTTACAGAAGTCACCGTTTTATTAATGAATTCAGTTACTTCGTTAGGTGTTCCACTATGATGTGGTTCATTACATATTTCAAATGCAATAATATCGGGATCATCTTTGTAGGCTAAATTGGTATAGGAATTCACATGATTTACAAATTGAGAAAGATAATTTTCCTGTGCTTTTATGGCATCCGGATTTGTTAAACAATCTGCCTTTCCATATTTGGTGGAAAAGCCCGGAGTATCTTCAGATCTTTCAGGATAACCATTTCCCCAATATGCTAAAGGTGTGAGTATAATTTTAATACCCCGTTCCTTCATTTTGTTCAGCATGTAATCAAATAATCTCAGATGTTCATTATTAAGAAGATTTCCCAGGGTATCACTTATTTCACAATCCCATGCATGCACCCTAAAAGCATTAAAACCAAGCCGTGCCATATGATAAACATCCTGATCAATGGCCAGCTCATGAGAAATACCCAGATTTTTATGTGCCCTGTAGGCATGTGCAAAAGGAACTGTATAATTAACCCCAAAAAGGGCAACTTCCGATTTGTTGTTTGTCCATCGCATTACCCCTTCCTGATCAATGTAAACTGGTGTATAATTGGCCTCATTTGAATTGTTCTGGGCTTGCACCAACATGCTAATATTGGTTAATAATAAAAGAAATACAACGTTATATATTTTTAAGATCCTCATTAATTCTCAGCTTTCTTTTCTTGAAATATGTATGGATAATTCAGGTAATTTATGGATGATAAAACATTGTTTTTAAAATCAAAAAAAGTATTATTTTCCCAGGACGATCCGATTCCCCACTGATCTTTCATATCGGAAGATATCCAGGCGGGTTCCCAGTACATTACTCCTGAACCACCCGCATCAATTATATTCTGAACCAGTTTTACCATAAAATCATATTGTCCTTTAACAGAAACTGGAAATTCTTCAAGAGGCTGATCTTTTCCAAAAATATTGTTGTATTGATCATTCTCTTCAGCAGTCCAGGGATAAGCCGTTTCAACAATCATAATTTTTTTGTTAAATTTTTGTTTGAGTTTTGCTACCAATTCAGGCAAGTTGTTAAAAGAAACTGTATTATGCCAAACCGGATAATAAGAAAAACCAATGATATCAAAATCCGTCACTTTTCCTTCTTCTATAATATTACTAAACCACCAATCCAGGTTTTTAGGATCAGCCACATGCAATATAATCTCAGGTTTAACTTCGGCATCTTCAGACACATCCTTTATGGCTTTAATGGCCGAATTAACAACTTCACCCATTTCTTTAAAATGACCTTTACACACATTTAAATCAGGAAAAAGGGAATCGGTTTGGGTAATCATCATTCCACAATTTGTTTCGTTTCCCACTTGTATCATTTCTGGCAATAAATTAAGCTTTTTAAGATCACTGATAATTTGGAATGTATAATTGTAAACAGAATCTTTCAGGGTTTGAAGGTTGGTAATATTTCTCCAGGCTTCGGGTACATTTTGTCTTCCGGGATCTGCCCAAGTATCGGAATAGTGAATATCGAGACATACGGCCATACCATTTTTTTTGGCTCTTTTTATGGTTTTGGTTACATCGGCAAGGTTGCTGTATATTTTATTTTTTTCATCATTATACAATTTAGAATACCATTGAGGGGAATGCCACAAACGTACGCGAACAGTATTAGCACCATAATAGGAAAATATTTTAAAAGGGTCCTTTTTCTTATCATGATCCTGATAATATCCATTTTTATCTTCAATATGATTTACATAAGAAAGATCAACTCCCAAACAAAATTTCTCAGGAGGTAATATTGCTTTCTGATCATATTGAATAATATCATGGCTTCTTTCCTGACTAAAAAGAAAAAGCCCGTTTAAACAAAACAACAAGGACCCGATGATCAGTTTCATTTACTTTTCTGCTTTAAATAAAATGAAATGTAAATCTAAATCTAAATTTATATTGTTAGTTATATATCATTCGTTTAGTAATACAATTTTTTTCTGTATATAGCCTGACAAAGTAAATGCCCTTTGCGAAATATTTTATATTTAAGGTATATTCTGTGTTTAAACCTAAAAATTCTTCTGTTCTTAAAATGTTTCCGAATACATCGAAAACTTCAATTTTATTGACAACTATATTATCAGAAAAATCAATTGTAAATATTCCATGGTTTGGATTGGGATAGACTGGAATGTTTTCAACCCTTTCAAATTTTACTTTTTCAACACCGGAAATATTTGCACAAGCAGCCCAATCCTCAATTATAATAGTATGTTTTACACCAATACTATATTTTCTATCGGTATTCCACATTTCAGCACATTGGGATGGTATTGTTTCTCTTGCATCCCAGGAGCTGTCGTTTAAATAATAATAAGCCCCGGTATCACCAGGTAACATGGCTGTAGTAAAAGTGTATATATTATTTCCGGCATTATACATGGGCTGTATTACCCAATCGGTTTCACCAGTGAATGATCCGGTTATGTAAACACCCTTTGACACATCCTGACCCGTCATATCAACTTTAAATGTTACAACCACATTTTCAGGAGAATTGTAAAACTGAGGTTCCATCCAACGCCCACCACCATTTTCCATAAAATTATAAGAAGTGACTTCAAAAAAAGCAACATCTTCATGATTAGAACCTCTTCCCCAAGGGTTTCGGCACTGTGTGGATACCCAGGCTGATTCCCAGAAAATAACACCAATTCCATCATTTTCTTTAACTGCTTTGGTGAAATCAACCATATATTCCAGTTGTTTTTCTGGGCTTAATGGTATATAATTCGGATCAGGAGTGCCTATGATATTGCCTAATTGATCAAAATTTTTATTTGTCCATGGATAACCAGTTTCAACAACCATAACATCATAGTTAGAATATTTACTTTTTAATTGTTTAATCCAGCTTCCCATGTGTGGAATACTTCTGCTATGCCATGAATAATAGTATGAAAATCCAATGATATCAAAATCAGTTGCACCATTACCAATCAATTGACTTACTTCCCAATCAACTTTGTCGGGATTTGCAAAATGCACTGTAATTTTGGGTTTGATTGTAGTAGTATCCGAATAATCACGAATTGCCTTAAAAGCCATTTGATAAAGCTGGGCATGCCTGCTCCAACTATTATTGTCAACATTTACTTTGGGCGGCACTACTTCCGTATTCTCCCCAATTTGTCTTAACATGCCTCCATTGGCTTCATTTCCTACTTTAACAAATTCAGGCATCAGTCCTTCTTTGTTTAAATCATTTAATACTCTTATGGTATAATTATAAACAGAATCTTTTATTGCTTCAAGGTTGTTGGCTACGCCCTTCCATGCATATGGTATAATTTGTTTTCCCGGATCGGTCCATGTATCGGAATAATGAATCCCAAGCATGGTTTGCATTCCGGCATCTTTTGCTCTTTTAATACATTCTTTGGCATCTTCAAAATCATTATATTGATTTTTTACACCGGCAGGTTGTGAAAGTGAATTTTGCCACGTTGGATTATACCATAAACGAACCCTGACCAAATTATTGCCATGATCAGCATATATATGATATACATCTTTAGGAACACCTTTTTCTTTAAATACCGCCCCACAATCTTCCATCATATTGGCATATGAAAGATCGTTTCCAAAGTAAAAATCCTGAGCATTCATTGAAGAAAATAATAATATATTTAGCCAAACTATATTCCTACATATTCTCCTAATAAAATTTGTTTGCAATTCCTTTATTCTATCCACACCATTCAATTTTTGCATTTATTAAAAAATGATAACTAAAACCGGAAAAATAAAAATCAGGGAGGTTTTAAAAACAACACTCCCTAATTGTGAAAAGGCTACTATTGAATAAATAACTTTTGATTTTTTTGTCTAATTCCATCTGAAACATTAATAAAGTACAAACCTTTTGTTAAACCGGAATTTAAAGAATACGAACCAACATTGCTAATTTGTTCACTCCTGAATAATTTTCCTGAGCTATCAAATATTTGAATTTTAACATTTGAACCGAATGAAGCGAGATTAAAGTTTATTTTTCCCTTTGATGGATTAGGAAAAACAAATTCTTCATTTTTAATGGCAACAGCATCTGAAATTCCAGTTTCATGACCAGGACAAACGGCCCATATTTCATTTAACACCATATCAGAACCACCAACAATCAACTGACGATCACTGCCATAAGCCAAATCATCCCCACATACTAAGGTATCGAAATATTCCCGATATCGGGTATAATATGACCAATCCTCGTTACCTGCACTATCCCATGAATTGACAGTAATATAATAATACGCAAGTGTATCTCCTGTTTCTGCACTTGTACTCCAGGTGTATCTATTATTACCCAGACTAATCATGGGAGTAAATGCCCATGCATTCACATCACCAACAATATAAACGGTATCTTTAACAAGTTCCTGTCCTTGCATATCCACTGTAAAGGTTATGCTAACACTGAATGCTGACATTGAAACAGCAATAAATAATAATGTAAAAAAATTTTTCATATGTTTAAATTTTGGTTTATAATTAATTGTTATCTAATAGTTCAACTTTTTTCTTATTTTTTTAGAGCATCCTTGTCCCGTTTTTCATTTGGGACAAAGACGTCTCCAAATTCCTTTAAAATTTCAATCCTATTTTTAACAAAAAACTTTAGATATAATTTTATTCGTAACCTGGGTTTTGAATCAGTGTTGGTATATCTCCACTAAGATTTATTGCATATGTTGGTATAGGACATAACACAGGTGCATTTGCATTTTTTCCCACCGCAGCCAAAGCAGAAGGCCATTTACCATGACGGATCAGATCCATTTTACGCAGTCCTTCAAAGTATAATTCCCAACCCCTTTCACGAAGAATTGCATCATTAAATGCTTGTTGTGAAGCTATATCCCCACTGGGCAATTTACCTATACCTGCCCGTGAACGCACACTATCAACCAATTCAATTGCTTCGGAAGTTGGTCCTCCATTATTATTATTTATAGCCTCTGCTAACATAAGCATTACATCAGCATAGCGAGCAATAACAATATCATTACCAGTAAATGGATTACCCGGCAAACCTTCATCCAGGTACTTTTGAATGATAGGCCCTTTTAAAGCAGGGCTGGTTGTTCTTGATTTAAGAGCTCCTGTATTTTTATTATAATATTGCGCTATTAGTCTTGTTCTGCGGGAATCAAGCGAATCAAATGAATCATAAAAATCCCACGATACTGTAAAAACGGAGCTGGCATTATAACCACCACTTATTGCTGGCCCCTTAAAATCAGATGGATAACAGTACATAACATAAGGATTAAAATTTAAAAGCTCACTGTTATCAGGACTGCATGATACGGCCCAAATTGTTTCAGTGTTTTGTTCAGTTGCTTCCTTAAATAAACTTGAATAATCGCTCACAAGCTTGTAGCCCAGGCCTTCAATTTCCCGACCCACAGATTCTGCGTTCACAAAATCTTTTTCATTCATGTATAAACGCATCAGAATGGTCAATGCCAATCCTTTATTAAATCTACCATATTCGACAGGATCAATCTCCAAACTATCAGCTGCATGCCGCAAATCAGAAATAACTGCATTAACGTAAAAATCACGAGATGGACGAGTTAAATCACTTTCAACAGCTTCATTACCAATTTTATTATAATCAAGAATAACTGGTACGGGTCCATAATACTGTAAAAGATAAAACATAATAAATCCTCTTGCCATGTGAGCTTCAGCTATAAACTGTTTTTTACTGGCAGGGATTATATCAGCTTTTTCAAGATCTCCTATTATTTGTGTAGATCTGGTGACAAAACGAATTTTCTCAAAATGACTCTCTCCCCGACCTTCTGTTAACATATAATTGAAGTTGCCTGTACTTTGGCCTTCCCAAAACCCTCCCCAATCCGTAAACGGGAGGAAAATATCAGTTGGTAAATCATTCATAACTAAATGACCACGTTCGGGACTATAAAATGAATTAGTCCAATCAGTACCTGGCTCCTGATATCCCCAACTACCCAAAAAAGGTTTGTATAATTCAAGCATATATAGCTCGTATTCCGTTTCATTAGACGGGAACGATATGGGAGACAAGCTTCCATATAATTCTGGTTCAAGATAATCACTGCATCCATTAAGCAGGATGATCAAAATTGTAAATATTGATAATATAATTTTCTTCATCTGTATAATTTTTTTGTTGTCAAATGGAACCAGCCATGCTAAAATTATTCACATGTATTAAAATTCTAACTTTAGCTCGTTTCATAATAATTTTTATTTAAAAGGTTGCATTAACTCCAAAGGAATATGTTCTTGTCATTGGATGAGGTGCAGCAGCACTAACTCTTGGTTTTGGAAATTCAAGCTCTGGGTCTCCACCCTCATATTTCGTAATAATAAATGCATTTTGCACATCAACATATACCCTCAAATTTGCAAAATACTGTCTAATCACAGGTAGGTTAATATTGTAACCTAAGGTTATGTTCCGGCAACGGATGAAATCCTTTTTGGTAAGCCATGTATCAATACTTGCATTAAGTCCAAGTGTACTTTCGTCCCAGGCAACTCCCGGAAGTGTACCTTCAGGATTAGATACGGACCATACTTCTTTTAAAGCTACTGTACCATTTTGCACGCCACCGACAAAATCACCAGGATTGGCCCATGCATAACTGTTATTCCAGCCATATGCACCAAATTGACCATACACAAACATACTCAAGTCAAATCCCTTGAAATAAACAACATTACCAATTCCAATGGTAATATCGGGTTGTACTTTATATTTGGTAACATCTCTACTATCCAGCGTATCATTATTATCTTTATCAATAAATATGGGACAACCTACAAATCTAGCTGCTGAAGGTTGATAGTTGGAAAATTCATCACCTACCTGATACAATCCTTCAGTTTCATATACGTATATGGCATTAACTGGATCTGTTTCCATCTGATACAATTCACGGCTGGTATATTGCGATTGTTTTGACCACAAATAGTCATAATGTGCAAGGTTGATATCAGTGTTCCATTCAAAGTCTGTTGATTTTACATTTATAGTACGCAAAGCCAATTCATATCCCTTCCTATAGTTATGCCCATCGTTTATTGGATATGTTGGAACCATAGACAATGAGGCAGTTGGAGCTTCTCTGTAAATAAGGTTTGGTTTATCATCCCGATAAATTTCAATACTACCTGATAAACGGCTTGCAAATAAGCTAAAATCGAGACCTATATTTTTGTTTACAGTTTTTTCCCATTCCAGGTCAGGTCTGTCAATACCGGTT
>JBNLCS010000013.1:0-3649 GCA_050303935.1 Bacteroidales bacterium | reverse complement strand
AAATATTTTTTTGAAGAAAGGAGGATGGTTGTTAGTTGTTGGTGGTTAGTTGATAGTTGTTAGTGACTTATCCTAAAATAATTTGACAGGTTTTTACTAGATAATGCTAGCTGCTAACCACTAACCGCTAAGACCTACAAGCTAAGACCTAAAAGCTACCTGCTACAACGCTTATTTTTCAAGGTCATCAATAAAACGGTAAAAGCCTAATACTGATTTTTCCAGTTCTTCAATGTAACCGATGTGGCCTGAGCCTTCAAGGATCAATTTGGTGATGTTTCTCGGAATTCCTATTCTTTCCGATATGGCACCATAGGGTATGTAATTATCTTTTTTACCAAGTACCAACAGGTAAGGTATTGTAGTATGTTTCAATAGCATGAGCCTGTCCGGTCTTTCTTTCATCCCGCGTAACAGCGCCACGATCCCTTCATCGGGATTGTTTTTAGCCAGTTGCTTGGCAAATTCCACTTCATTTTCCAGGTTGAACAGGTTGTCATCTGCAAACATTTTGGGAATATTTATAGAATATACGCTTTCTTTTTTACCGGCTTTTACCAGTTCTATTTCCCTGTCGCGGTTTTGTTTTTTTTCATCAGAGTCGGCAAAAGGAGTGGAGTGGAACAAAGAGAAAGCGATTAATTTTTCGGGAAATTTATCAAGAAATGCCAGGGTAATATAACCTCCCATAGAGTGGCCCACCAAAATACATTTCTCAATCATAATTTGTTCAAGGACCTTGTTTATGATTTCGGCCATGTGGTCCATGGTGTGGGTTTCTCCATAAACCCCTGACGCCCCGTGACCAGGAATGTCAATGCAAATTACCCGGTATTTTTCGGCCAGGCCTTCTGCAAACCTTCCCCACACTTCAAGTGATAACAAGTACCCGTGAAGTAATACTACCGGTGTTCCTACACCTCTTTCAC
This sequence comes from Bacteroidales bacterium, assembly GCA_050303935.1. Classification (GTDB taxonomy): domain Bacteria; phylum Bacteroidota; class Bacteroidia; order Bacteroidales; family JBNLCS01; genus JBNLCS01. The sequence continues at coordinate 2,720 of JBNLCS010000013.1, read as the reverse complement.
TATAACGTATTTTTACTCCATCAATAAGTACTTCTTTGGTCATATTAAAGATGTTTGCTCAAATTTAATTATTTATTTTTATGCATCAAGTTTTCTATATCAACAATTTCAACCGGTATATTTTTCATCAGGTCTTCATTTCCATTGTCTGTAACTAAAATATCATTTTCAAGCCGAACCCCTATTTTTTCATTTGGGATATAAATACCGGGTTCACAGGTTAGTACCATTCCTTTTTGCAGTGGTACGTCCCTGTTTCCAACATCATGAACATCGAGCCCCAAATAATGACATGCTCCATGTGGATAAAAACGCTTTACTAACAACGGTTCGTTTTTGATTTCTTTGTGGCTATACAATCCCAATTTTACATGTGCTTTTTTGCTCCAGTCCAGCACTTTTTTGTTAATATCGGTGATAGATATGCCTGGTTTTATAATATCTCTCGATTTGTAAAAAATTTCCAGCAGGCATTGATATATTTCTTGTTGTCTTTTTGAAAATTTTCCAGAAACAGGTACTGTACGGGTACAATCAGCGGCATAGTTTTGGTATTCGCAGCCAAAATCCATCAGTAACATGTCCCCATTTTGCAACATTCCATTGTTTACATTATAATGAAGTGTACATGCATTAAACCCACTGGCAATTATCGGCGAGAACGAATGGCCTGTTGCCCCTTGTTTTAAAAACGAAGTTGTTATGGTGCTTTCTATTTCTTTTTCAGAGGTTTGGGGCTTTATTTTTTCAAGGGCACCATAAAACGCATTTGATGTAATTTCAACGGCTTTTTTTATTAGAGAAATTTCTTCTGGTTCTTTTACCACCCTGAGTGCCTCAATAACCTGGCTGATATTGTGAAACTCATTAAACGGGAATTGTTTTTTTAGTTTTTTGAAGAAGTTTTGTTTATATGCGAACATGGCTTTGTTGCCTTCCTCAAAATCAACATAAATCTTAACAGACCCATCAATGTTTTCCTGTAGAAAATTTTGCCACGCGTCATAAATATCTATGTTGGTTATGCCCGATAAAGTTGTGGCTTTTTCACGGTTAAGACCTTCACCTTCCCATACAACTTTTTTCAGGTCGGCTTGCGAAATAAATAAGTAAGCTGCAGATATTTTTTGATCTTTACTTTTATAAAGAATACAAATTAAGTCTGTATAGTTAAGCCCGGTAATATAATAAAAGTTTGAATCCTGCCTGAAAGGAAAATACTGATCGCCATTACGGGGGTATAAAATATTTGATTTTAAAATAACAACAGCCCCGGCAGGAAGGATGTTGAGGATTTTCTCACGATTTTTAACAAATATTGAAGAACTTGTCATGTGCATTTTTAATAAATACCTGGACGAAAATAATTCAATATTCGTGAAAAACAAATCTATACGTTGTTATATGCCGGTAACGTGAAAAATATGGTTGTTCCTTTTCCGGGTTCGCTTTCCAGCCATATTTCGCCACCATTTTTAAGGGTGAATTCTTTACAAATAATTAATCCCAGGCCTGTTCCGGTTTCGTTCGCCGTACCGGTTGTAGAATTGCCGCGTTGATTTTTAAAAATGGAGCCTTGCTTTTCTTTCCGTATGCCTACCCCGGTATCTATCACTTTCACGATAATGAACTGATCGCTTGTTTCGCAATCAATGGAAACATTGCCTGATGAGTTGGTAAATTTTATGGCATTAAAAACCAGGTTTCGCACGATGGTGTTTACCATGTTCATATCTGCATACGCGAATACATCTTTTTCAATAGCGGATGTAAGGGTGATTTCTTTTAAAAGGGCATTTTCTTTTAACAGTTTCACATTTGCATCTGCAATTTTTTTAAGGTTTATCCTGCCGGGTTTAAAAATCAGGCTGTTGTCTTTGTTTCTTGCCCATTCCAGCACATTGTTTAACAATAAGTTCAGGTTATTGGCCTGGTTATTGATGTAGCGGTGAAACTGGGTTATGGTTTGTTCATCTTTTTCATAGTTTTCATCAAGCAACAACTCAGACATAGATAATATTGAAGCCAGGTTGCCCCTTAGGTCGTGACCCAACACCCTGAATAACTTATCCTTTGTAATGTTCAATATCTCAAGGTTTTTTTGCTGTTGCCTAAGCATAATATGGGTATTAATCCGCACCATTAGTTCGTCACTGTTAAACGGTTTGGTTACATAGTCAACCCCACCGGTCTGAAAGGCCTTAGTAAGGCTTTCTGTTTCTGTTTTTGCAGTGAGAAAAATAACAGGTATATCCCTTGTTTTTTCATTAATTTTTAATTGCTGACATACTTCGTAGCCATCCATTCCGGGCATCATAATATCCAGTAATACTATATCGGGTTGATACTTTTCAATATTTACCAATCCGTCTTTACCATTATCTGATATAAGCACCTTATAATTGGCCATGCGTAAAAAATTAGCAGCTACCTGCAGGTTTTTTACATTGTCGTCTATAATAAAAATTGTATTTTTCTCAGGCATGTTTTTCAATTTTTTCAATATAATCAGGAAATGATTTTAATAAGCCACGTATCGCCGGAATATCAAAACTTGAAGCACGGTTAATAATTTTTTTGCCATAATCAGAGAAGCCGTTGAATGCATTTACTTCTCCCAGTTCAACGATTTTTTGAGCGAATTCCTCAATTTCTGTAAAATCGGGGGAGTCCAGTATTTTTTCCCATTCGGGCAGAAGCGTGTTTTTTAAAAGGTCAAT
>JBNLCS010000012.1:0-2916 GCA_050303935.1 Bacteroidales bacterium | reverse complement strand
GAATCTTCATTCAGAAATGCATTATATCTGGCCTGCGATATTTTCAAAAATAGAAATAATGAACATGAAATTTCCAAAAATCCATTAAAATCATTTGATTTGTCTTCGCTTGAATAGATACAACTACTTTGTTTATGTATGAATTTATAGAAGGAGAAATAATTGAAATTAATCCCACGTATATAATAATAAAAAGTGGAGGCATAGGTTATTTTATAAATATTACCTTAACATCATATACAATTTTAAGCAATAAAAAAGAGGCTAAATTGTATGTTCACCAGGTGGTTAGAGAAGATGCGCATTTACTTTTTGGGTTTTTTCAAAAAGATGAACGCGAAATATTCAGGCAATTAATATCTGTATCCGGTATAGGTGCCAATACTGCCAGAATGATGTTGTCTTCGTTGTCTTCGTCAGAGATTCAGCAGGCAATACTTGAATCGGATGTTAGTTTACTCAAGAGTATTAAAGGGGTTGGGTTAAAGACGGCACAGCGTTTAATAGTTGATTTAAAAGATAAATTAGGGAAAATTGAAACACATGCCGATTTATTTCCTTCTAAAGGCAATACAAATCGAAATGAAGCGTTATCTGCATTAGTAATGTTAGGTTTTCCAAAAAATAATGTAACAAAGGTTTTGGATCAGTTGTCAAAAACACTGAATTTGCAGGAAACAACTGTTGAGGAAATAGTTAAACAGGCATTGAAAAAATTATAGAAGAGATTTGAGAAAAGAAAATAACTATATAAATCTGGTTTTTATATTTTGTTGTACTTTGGTTATTTTTTCAAATAATCTTTTAAACGCGCAGGGATTTGGTAATAATACAAACGCAAACGATACTTCTGAAATAAAATTCCCAATTAAAACAGATAACAATTATCCTTACGAAAAAGCCCAGGAATCACCTCTTTATCTTAAGCCCCCACCAAATATTGAAGAAAAGGTTGAGTATAACCCTGAAACTAATCAATATGAGTTATATAAGACTATTGGCGGGAGATCAATTGGGGCTCCGGTAACAATGAGCATTAAGGAATATACCGAATATGAACATAAAAAAGCGCTTCGTGAATACTGGGTACAGCGTTCAAGAGGGGATGACTACGATTCCAGGTCATCATTTATCCCAAAACTTACGGTGGGTGGAGAGGCATTTGACAAAGTTTTTGGATCAAATACCATTAATATTACGCCTCAAGGATCTGCTGAATTAATATTCGGGTTTAACCTGTCAAGGATTGATAATTTTGCTGTATCGGAAAAACTCAGAAAAACCCCCTCTTTTACTTTTGAGGAAAGAATTCAAATGAATGTTACAGGTTCCATTGGTGATAAGATGGAATTGGGGATCAATTATAATACTGAAGCGACCTTTGATTTTGAGAATAAAACAAAGTTAGAATATTCAGGAAAAGAGGACGAGATCATTAAAAAGATTGAAGCAGGTAATATCACGCTTCCGTTAACAGGTTCTCTAATAACAGGAAGCCAAAGCTTATTTGGTTTAAAAACAGAATTGCAGTTTGGGAAATTGTATGTTACCACCGTATTTTCCCAGCAAAAAGGCGAAACATCGGTAATTGAGATGGAAGGCGGTGCACAGATGAGCGAGTTTGAAGTTGAAGTTATTGATTATGATGCCAATAAGCACTTTTTCCTTTCTCCTTATTTCAGAAATCAATATGAGAAAGCGTTAAGGAACCTCCCTTTAATTAATTCAAATATCACAATAACCAGGGTTGAAGTATGGGTAACCAATAAAAGGAACCAAACTGAAAATACCCGGAATATACTTGCTGTTACGGATCTTGGTGAATGGGGAGAGAATGCTGTGAGTCAGGATCTTCAGGCAGGTGTTGTGCAGGCGCCTAAAAATGAAGGCAACAGAGCATACAGATTGTTGGACGGAGCAGGTATCCGGGCCCTTGATAGCATTAAAAATGCTATAGACGGATTAGGCTTAAATGATTTTGAACAGGGAAGGGACTGGAGAAAGCTAAACCAGGCCAGGAGATTATCGGAACGTGAATTTACGTTTCATCCAAATTTGGGTTATATATCGTTAAATACTTCATTGAGTGCCGATGAAGTATTGGCAGTTGCTTATGAATATACCGTAAATGGGGAAACCTTTTCTGTTGGTGACCTTTCTCAACGATATACCGATAACAGTGTTCTGTTGGTTAAATTAATTAAAGGTACCAGCCTCACACCTGATTATCCTGGAACATGGGACTTGATGATGAAAAACGTATACAGTTTGGGCGCTTATCAGCTTAACGCCGAAGATTTCGAATTAAATATACTTTATCACGATGATAAAACCGGTACAGCAGTACCTTACATTAATGAAGGTAAAATTCAAAATAATCTATTGATCCGTGTTTTTGACCTGGATCGTGTTAATAAGCAGGGAGACCCTAAACCTGATGGTGTTTTTGACTTTTTTGAAGGGGTTACGATCTATACTTCGAATGGGCGAATATTTTTTCCAACCCCTGAACCTTTTGGGGATTTCCTGAGAAGAAAAATTACAGGAAACGATGAGAACAATGACAATTTAAATGCTATTGCAAATAAATATGTATTCGATGAACTGTATAATAAGACAAATACAGTAGCAAGACAAATTGCTGAAAAGAACAAATTTTTAATTAAGGGACGCTATAAATCTTCATCCAGTAATGAGATTATGCTTAATGCGATGAATGTGCCCCAGGGATCAGTGAAGGTTACAGCTGGTGGACAACAACTTACAGAGGGTCAGGATTTTACTGTTGACTATACGTTGGGTAGGGTTAAAATTATTAATCAAGGTTTACTTGAATCTGGCACACCTATCAGGGTTTCGTTGGAAAGTAATTCTTTGTTTAATATTCAAACAAAAACATTAATAGGTACCAATTTA
>JBNLCS010000011.1:0-2684 GCA_050303935.1 Bacteroidales bacterium | reverse complement strand
GTAAAAACTTTGTTTGTCATGATCATAAGCTATACCGTTCAAAACATCAATATTTTCATGTCTGTCTGCAGGTTTCAACAATCCATTCAAGTCAATTTTTTGCAACACCTTTCCGGATTCTGGGTCAATACTAATGATATAGTTTTCACCGTAAACATTCGCATATATTTTTCCTTCAACATATTCCATCTCATTTAAACGTATTACCGGACCATTGTTATCACATACCTCAATCTGTTTCACCTGAACAAGTGATTGTTTATCAAGAAAATACAACTTATTACTTCCATCACTCATTATTAGATGTTTATTGTTGTACGTAATGCCCCATCCTTCATTATATGGATAGTTAAATTCCATTAGTTTGTTAAAGTCTTTGTCGTAAATAAACCCTTTTTGTGATTTATATGTAATTTGAACTATTTTATCATCGAAAATTTCAATTCCTTCACCAAATAATTGTTGATCAATATAAATTTCTTTGATCGGTTCTTCATTGAGACGATATTTCAATAGCCTTGATATACCCCAGCTACCTGTTCCTTCATAAATTATTCCATTTTCGAAAACCAATCCCTGGGTATAAGCATTTGTTTGGTGTGAATACACATCTAAAATTTTATATGAATACGTTTCGGGAACTATATCAGACAATGCTATTAAGGTAATATAATCAGACTCTCTTACCGTATCGTTTAAATATGAATTTACCAAAACATTAAATCTACCTGTTTTAGCAACTGGTAGCACAATATTTTTCTGAATAGTACTAGAGTCATTTCCATCGATCTTTATAGTGTGTTCATTCAAAAGAATTACTACCGAATCAAATTTATGTGCATTGTTTGCTTGCAGTATAAACCAGGTCTCAGTGCCTATCTGGTAATAAGAACTTCCTTTTGGGTTTAGAACATTCACATAATTAACCTGCTTCTTTCTTAAGGTATGATCTGTCGATTTAACTTTTTGTTCTGAATTAGAACAATTGTTTAGAGATATTATTACTAAAAAAATGAGAATAGAGGAAACAAAAATATTCTTCATATTATGTAATCAGTATTATTTGAAAAACTTTTTTAAACCTTTTGATTTAACAGGTTTTTTCTGCAATACATCCAGTTCATCTTCTTCTTCAATAAAATCGTCAGGATTCAGTATCTTCCATATTTCACTCCATCCGGGAAAACCACCAATATTACGGTCATCAATAAACAAGTCTACATCAATCTTCCTGCTCATTCGGGTTTCATCAAAAACCTCTTCAGGATAACTCTTATTTACCGCATAAAACTCAATACCATTTCTCCTGCAATATTCAATTGCATCCTGAAGTTCCTTGCCTGATCTAAATGTCCAAAGAATTAATTGATGGCCTTGTTTTTGTAATTGCCTGAGCGTGTCAAAAGCAAATAATAATTCTTCACCGATAGCAGGGTATTTATGCTCAACAATAGTCCCGTCAAAATCAACCGCAATTTTCATTTGTATAAACTAGATTTAAAGTATTGTTTTTCAATTAAATAATTTCCATTATTTTGGTTTTGTATTTCTATTACCATGGAACCCTCATGTTTAATCATGCCTTTGTTGTGCACGCCAGTGCGTGAGGGTTTCACTCGAATAAAATTTACTTAAACATCTATTTTATTATACATATATATAGCATTTGTACTATTTGACCGTGTAACATCCATGTTTGTTCATGTCTTTGTTGTTAAGGTCTGTGCATGGATGTTTCATAAGTATTCAATAGTTTTTACAAACAAATTTTAAAACTTTATAATAAACACCTATTTATACTATTACTCAATTTTTGGTTAAAAGTTTTATACATTGACAATGTACAAATATAATTGTACTATTTAAATAATATTCAACAAAGATTGATTTAATTAATGAATTCTAATTTATAGAAAAAGAACCGATTCATAAAATAATCAACAAATAAAAGACGTTGTAATGCTTTTATTCATATTTCACCTAAGTAAAATTATTATATATTAAATCTTTTATTTAAATTTAATCTGGAATAAACGAATAAATTATGCAAACAAGTAGAGTTAATCCTATACCCAATATTGTCACGGGTTTAAATCTAATTGCAGGATGTGTTGCAATTTCTATGGCAGCTTTTCTGGATAACATCCCAAAAGCGGCATATTTTGTCTTTATAGCGGCAATCCTGGATTTTCTTGATGGTTTCCTGGCAAAAACAATGAAGGCTGAATCATCTTTTGGAAAAGTATTTGATTCAATTGTTGACGTTGTTAGCTTTGGAGTTGCCCCATCTATCCTATTATTCAGAATACTTATAATGTCGTTAACGTATAATGATTCAACATTCAGTACGGATACTGCTGATTTTGAGGAATATTTAATGATGATGTCATCATTTCTTATTACATTATTTGTTGCAATCCGGTTGGCAAGGTTTACCTCATCAGATAAAGAAAAAAATACTTTCAGGGGCTTACCGTCACCTGCAGCAGCATTATTAGTGGCCTCAATTTGTTACATCGCACTTGACATCTCAACCTCAACTTTTCAGGATTTTATTTTCGATAATCTGAGGTTAATTTCAACAATTATTATTGTATCCATATTAATGGTTGTTAACATTCCTATGATGAAATTTAAATTCGATGGATCTGGGGTAAAAGACAATTTTATGAAATATCTTTTTA
>JBNLCS010000010.1:0-1663 GCA_050303935.1 Bacteroidales bacterium | reverse complement strand
TTTTAATTTTTTTCATGGCTTCAACCCCATCCATTTCCGGTAGCCTTATATCCATAAATACAATCTTGATATCAGGGTTTTGGGTAAATATATTAACTGCCTCTATACCTGTATCGGCAATAAAACATTCACAATTGTGTTCCTCAATTTTTGTCCGTAATAATTCCTGACTTGCATAGTCATCTTCAGCAATTAAAACCTGAATCCTGGTTTTCACTTTTTTGTGGTTTAATTAAGTTCTTCTTTTCAGTTAAAAATTCGTGTGCAAATATTATTAAAAAATATTGAAAAACAAACAGTTAATTATTAACATAAAAAAACAATCTATGCTACAAACCACCCATCTCTTATATAACCGGGACAAACCTATTATAAAGTTATTCAACATATGTTAATAACATCTTTTATAATAACGGTTTACAACTTCTTTTTTCCTTAATTTTAATTTTTATTGAGAACGAAACATCCATGCACTGACCTTCACAATAAGGGCATGGATAGAACTTGGATGTTCCACGATCAACTGGTGTAAACGCTAAATACATCTTTGTATATTGTTATAAAACAGACATTTAATTAAATTTTATTTAGGTGAAACTAATAATACAATCACTTTTTTTCAATTTTATTTTTGTTACTGGGTTTTCGCAACCACAACAAATATACATACACCAAGACAAACTGGATTTTCTCGCAAAAAATCATAAAATTGATAAATGGAAATTTAAGCAGTTATGCTACGAATATTTGTTTCTTATTGAGCAGAATGTGTTGTTCAAAAATACCATACACAAACTCGAAAAATTACCCTTTTATGCTAAAAAAGCATATGAATCCGGTGAAATTTCAATGTATAGCAAACTAAACCTTGAATTAAAATATCAGGAAATATTAAACGAAATAGCATCAACATCTTATAATATCACCATTAAAGAAAATGAAATAAAATCAACACTAAATACGTTTGCTGCTATAATACCGGAAACAGATACGTTGAAAAAGTATACTTCCTTCTCTCTGCTCGAATTTATAGAAATTCAGGAAAAAAGCAAACCTGACAGCAATATTGCAAGTTTTATGCTAAAAGAAAACAAACTAATTGAATATTATAAAGTAAAAGATGACCTTGATTTTTATTTACAATATAAAATGCAGGTAATTAGCTTTTTTGAGCGGCAAACAGAATACAAATATAAGGAAGAAGAAATTGGATTACTGGATTATTATAATCATCTTATTGAGATTATGAAACTAAAAAAAGAATATTTAATTACGTTGAATAATTATAATCAGGCAGTTATAAAAATTGATAAATTTTATGAAAAGAATTATAATTTATAATTTACTATTGGTGATAACTCTATCATGTAAAACACCAGACTTTTCAGGATCTGCCAAGGAAGGTACCAATACTCAAAAACCGGTTACAATAACCATGTACATTGAAGCCCCTAAAGAAGTAATCTATACAGTATCACCTGTTATTCCGGGGATTGTTCATAAAAACTATGTAAAATCAGGTGATTCAGTTAAACAGGGGGATATACTATGTTCATTATATAATACTGATTATCTGGAACTACAAAAAGAATATTTACACATACGTGCTCAATTAAATTACGCCGGCGAGGAATTTAAAAAACAAGGGGACCTGACCATTGAA
>JBNLCS010000009.1:0-6975 GCA_050303935.1 Bacteroidales bacterium | reverse complement strand
ATTATTCTTACCGATTATAATCTGGACCTGTTAAACAACGTAACATTGCAATATTCTAAAAAGAACAAAAATACTTGGAATACAGGGCTCATTCTGGCGAAAGATAAGCTGGATGAACACCACACTATTCTTTATTTTGACACAAAAAGCCTACAGGAAGGTGAATATGATATCAGGGCAGCGTTGGAATGCGATGGCGGGGTGTTTTATTCTCCAAAATCATATGGTATAGTAGACCGTGTTGCCCCTCAATTATTTGGTGAGCCATCACCATCAAATGGAAGGTACAACAGTGGTACACGAATATCAATGCGCTTTGCAGAGGGTATTAATTGCAACACCGTTAACCAGGCAAACATTAAGGTCATCAATAAAAAAACGGATGGAACAGTTTCATCCAACATAATATGTGATGGCAAAGAAGTATTGATAATTCCTTCAATAGATTTATCTGCATACGATGGTGAATACCTTAGTGTTGTAGCAAAAGGTATTTCAGATTTAAATGACAATGCCCTTACCAGCCCTATTGAATGGTCGTTCCTGGTTTCAACCAATTCACTGTTTATTGACCCGGCATTTTTCACAAAGAACATTGTTAAGGAAAGCATTGACACCTCTGATTTTATTATCTTAAGTAATACAGGTGATATTTCAACCGGTGTAACCATAAGTAACATTCCCTCCTGGATTACACTTTCAGATTCATCATTCACAATTTTGTCAGGAAACGATAAATCATTGGAAATCCTGGTTAATGAAAATTTACTAACGGTTGGAGAATACAAAGATACCCTGGTCATATCAAATAGCGAAGGTAACCTTTTATTGCCATTACATGTTACAATAAACAACAAACCACCTGTTAATGTACCTATAATAACGGTTGGGAATAGTATGGATATATTTTCCAGCGTGAATATCGATGAGCTATCCTTTGCCGATGAAAATGATATTCTATATGCCTATAACCAGGATAATTTAAAAGGTAGTGCCGTTTTTAAACATTTATTACCCTGGAATGAATACTTGGTGGAAATGAAAATATTTGGCAATACAAATGACAGTATAACCTTTAAATTTTGGGATGCCTCAGAAAATGTGATATATGATATAGCTGACACACTTATATTTGTTGCTGATACAAATTATGGCATCGTTGATCCCGATACCGGTTATGTAAAAAACTTATATCTAAAGGGTATTGATGTTCAGTTTATTCCGTTAAATGACAGTTGGAACTGGATCTCTACATATTTAAACACTGAAAATGATGACTTAGAGAATCAGTTGAAGAACATTATTGCAAGTCATGGTGCAATTATTAAAGATCAGTTTAATTTCAGTCAATATGTTATGGGAATAGGATGGATAGGTAATTTGAAATCACTGCAACAGGGTAAAGCTTATAAAATAAACATTTTCAGAAACGATGAAATTGCTTTGTTTGGTGAAAAACAAGATAGCTCTGAATTCCCTGATTTTAAGCTAATAGATGGTTGGAACTGGATAGGTAGTCCTGAAAAAGAACGTACGTTTGAAAATATCTTTGATTTGTCTCAGAATGATTCAGCATATTTTTACGATCAAACGGAGTTCAATTACTTTGATTCAACCTGGACCGGATCAATTGATAATATATTTCCGGGCAAAGGGTATTCATTCTATTTAAATAAATCAAAAACATTAAACTGGTATAACGGATCACCCCATGTAATTGGATTTCAAAATAGGGATTCTTTAACCGTGAGTATGATGACTGGTGATATAACAATTAGATCAGATTTGTACCCAAATACAATGAATTTTGTAGGTAAAATTTCAATAGCTGGTGAATTTATCCCGGCAGGTAATGCTTATATTTTGGCATACGATACCCTGGGAAATTGTGTTGGAATTGGTAAGCCCGTTAAATTTGATAACAACTGGGTCCATTTTTTTACTGTCTATGGTAATGATGGTGACACCATTGATTTAAAAGTAGCGGACGTGATAAATGGGATAGATTATTCATTGGAAAAAGTTGTATTTGAGACGGATAAGATAACTGGCAACCCAACGTATCCTATAACATGGGAAGCTGGTACTAAAATGATCAAATCAATCAACATAACCCCAAGTAACATTTATTTATCAAATGATACTATTTATGATAATTTATCTGATAATGAAGCTATTGCTGTAATATCTGCACAGGATGCAAATCCAGCAGATAATCATACTTTTTCATTGGTAACAGGAAATGGTGATACTGATAACGCGCTTTTTGAAATTAATGGCGAATTACTTATAATAAAATCCCCTGGCAATGTCAATAAAGATCAACTTAGTATTAGAATAAGCGCCAAAGATGAAAGTGGTGAAACATTTGAAAAAGAGTTTATGATTTATGTTAAAAGCACCACGGGTATTAATCTAACTAAAGAAAAAACGTTTTATATATCTCAAAATTATCCCAATCCGTTTAATGATCGCACTTTTATTGATGTCACCTTGAAAAAACAGGCTGATTTAGAGTTTAAATTATATAACAGTGCAGGGGTTTTAATTCTGACAAAAAAATATAACAACTTGGAACGAGGCACAAGTACAATTTCATTTTCTTCAAAAAATTTGGCAAACGGGGTGTACTTCTATCGAATAATAAATTCTGAAAATCAAGAATTTATTAAACGAATGGTTATTGATAAATAACATCAAATCAATTATACTGGTTCTTAACAGGTTTGTTACAGCAAAGATGTTTAGAACCAGTTATACGCGTAAGGACCAGGTTTATGTTTTTTACAACAGGAACGTAGTGGAATTCATTGACGAAGGAAATAAACCTGAGTTCTTTCGGTATAAACAAATGATTGCTCATTTATGGGTAATCATTTGTTTAATTTCAATAAACGCTCAATTCACGTGAACAAAGGAAAAAACTACAAATGAAATAAATTGTTTTTCGTTTTCTTTCGTGATTTTAAGTTCACGAAAGATGCAGTTTGACAATGATGTTTCATTAACATGAATTAAACCATCAGGTAACTGCGAGATTTCCACATACAACTCTTCAATTCTTTCCTTCGATATTTTAAATGAATTGATTATTTTACTCAATCTGCTCATAACCTAACCCTTCCTATTAAAATAAATTACCTTACTGCCTACAAAAGTATACGAAAATCACTTTACAGTGTTGTTTTTTAATCAATTTGTTATTCATATTAATCAAAATAAATCTTCTTTTCAAATAATATAAAAAACAACGGCCAATCTATTTATGCTTTACAATAAATTTAATCACGGCCATAGTGTAAAATAATATGTACTGTATAAAATTCTTAATACCAATAACATAAGGAATGTGAAAGATTTAACTTCAATTACTCGTATAAATTTATTAACTTAATACTATAACATTTTAAAAGAATATGATATTAGTTTACATTTCATTAATCATTAGGACAGTTTTTCTGTTACAGGTTTCATATCTTTTTAGCCCATGTAATATTATAATTTTCTTTCTGTCTGCACTACTTCTAATTGTTTGTGTACTTTATGTAAATAATTTTTCGAACAAACGAAACCAGGTACTAAAAAAACTTGTTAAAAAACGTACGAAAGAATTAGAAGAAAAGAATACTGCTTTGCGCAAACAAAAGAATGAATTGGAAGAGTTAAACCAATTACTCGAAAAAAGACAGGAAAGAATTGAAAATCAAAGTAAGAACCTTAGAAAAAGTGAAGAAGAATATGAACAATTAAGTGAGCTGTTAATCAAACGGCAAAAACGAATGGAAAAACAAACTGAGATATTGAAAAACCACGAAAAAGAGCTGGAAGAATTAAATGAATTGTTGGAAAAACGACAGACCAATATTGAAAAACAAGCGTTAAAACTGAAAAAACAAAAGAATGAACTCGAAATATCAAACGAAACCAAAGATAAACTATTTTCTATCATTGCACATGATCTAAAAAACCCTTTTAATACAATTCTTGGATTTACAGATCTTATCAGAAGTAACTTTGAAATGTATGATAAGAAAAAACTTGGAGAAATAAACAATACCTTGTATGAAACTACGAAGGAAATTTATAAACTTATTGAAAACCTGTTGAGTTGGTCGAGGGCACAAATGGGAACTATCCAGCTTTCTCAAGAAATTATCGATGTAGAACAAATTACAAACGATATAAAAAACCTGTTACATTCGAGCGCCCAAAAAAAGAACATTCAGATAGTATTGAAAATTGAAAAGGGAACTGAAGTATATGCCGATCGGCAAATGGTACATACAGTATTTAGAAACCTTGTCACAAATTCTATAAAGTTTACTGAAAACGGTAGTATTACATTTATTTCCAAAACATTACCTGATAAAGTTGAAATTTGTATTGAAGATACCGGAATGGGAATGAACGGGGATATCCTGGAAAATTTATTTAAAATTAGTAAAGTAAAATCAAGAAAAGGGACAAAAGGTGAAGGAGGGACAGGACTGGGCATGATTATTTGCAAAGAGTTTATTGAAATGAATAATGGAAGCATTCGTGCCGAAAGCGATGTAGGAAAAGGAAGTCGTTTTATTATAGTGTTGCCACGTTATAAGCCGGTGTAATTGAGTGTTTTCACTTATAAATAATCAATTACAATGCATTAATTTCATTATCCAGGATATTAGAATATTAATACGCAATTTTATATGGAGAATTTTCTTGAAAAGCATATAAAACTCATAACAACTTCAATAAAAAAAGTTCAGGAAGAGGTTTTTTATGTTTCAAGAAATGGAAAGATTTTATATGCAAATGATTCCGCATGTACCAACTATCATTATACTGCTGAGGAATTTTCCCGGCTTGATTTTGGGAAGATTGACATGTACCTGAATAAACAAAGTTGGTCAAAAATTTTCGAAATTATAAAGAACAATGAAAAAATACGATACGAAACGATTTTTATAAATAAATATAACGACAAAATACCTGTAGAGGTTTCTGCAAATTATACACACATAAATAACGATGAATACATTACGTTTTTCACACATAACATTTCAAAACGTAAAAAAGCAGAACAAAAACTAAAAGCAAGTGAAGAAAAATTCAGGTTGTTTACTGAAATAAACAGGGATACTGTTATTCAAATTGACAGAAATGGACAAATAAAATATTGTTCACCAATTGCCAAAACTATGTTAGGTTTTTTACCTACCGAGTTGGAGAAAAAATTCTTCAGGAAATTCATATTTTATGAAAACCTTGAACCTGTGGAAAATGCAATGCAACAAGTGTTGGAAACGGGTAAAATACAATCGCTTGAGATTAAATTTAAGAAAAAGAACAATTCATATTTAGATGTTGAAGCCAGTATGCTCCCGTTTAAAAGAAGAGAACGCATTATAGGGGTACATATTTTGCTGAGGGATATTACAGAAAAACTAAAATGGGAATATGAACTAGACCAGGCGTTTTTAAAATATGAAAATATAATAATGGAATCGGAAGCATTAAATGATACGCTTGCTAATGAAATTTCCGAAAGAAAAAGAATTGAAAAAGAATTAGAAAAAGCCAAAGAAGAAGCTGTATCAGCAAATAAAGCCAAGAGCGAGTTTCTAGCCAACATGAGCCATGAGATACGTACACCTCTTAATGCAGTATTAGGCTTTGCTGATATCTTAAAAGAAAAACTTTCAGACAACCACGAATTTACAGAATACCTGGAAGGTATTAATACGGGAGGTAACAGTTTGTTGAGTTTAATAAAT
Organism: Bacteroidales bacterium; assembly: GCA_050303935.1. Taxonomy (GTDB): domain Bacteria; phylum Bacteroidota; class Bacteroidia; order Bacteroidales; family JBNLCS01; genus JBNLCS01. The sequence goes on along the minus strand of JBNLCS010000009.1, from coordinate 1,216 downwards.
GATATACTAGACCTTTCGAAAATAGAAGCTGGTAGACTAGAGATTCAGAAAGAACCTGTTAATATTAGTGAGCTATTTTTAGAAGTTAACCAGATATTCAAAAAAAAGATTGAAAACAAGGGACTGGAACTTGTCCTGAAAATTGATAAAAAGATTCCAGCATGCATTGAAATAGATCATACACGCATGCGCCAAGTTCTCTTTAACCTTGTTGGCAACGCGGTAAAATTCACTTCAGAAGGAACTATTACCATGGCTGCTTCACTCATTAACCGGGATGTTGAAGCCAACCAGGCGGAAATTTTATTCAAGGTAATTGATACAGGGTTTGGTATTCCACGAAAACAGCAAAAAATTATTTTCAATCCATTTAAACAACAGGAAGGACAAAGTACACGAAAATTTGGTGGCACAGGACTTGGACTGGCCATTACCAAAAGGCTTGTAGAAATGATGAATGGAGAAATAGACCTGGAGAGTAGGATTGGTAAAGGTTCTGAATTCAAAGTAAAACTTAAACGTGTTAATGTTTGTGATATTAAGCAAACGAATTTAAATAAAGATGACCATGTTAATTATGATGTCAGATTTAAAAATCCCCAAATATTGATGGTTGAAGACAATGCCCTGAACAGACAGGTGATTAGGGGCTATCTTGAAAACTATAACGTAACAATAATTGAAGCGCACAATGGACAAATGGCGCTTGAAATGCTAAATAATAATAAACCCGATATTATACTTATGGATTTGAGGATGCCTGTTTTAGGGGGTATTGAAACTACCCAGCGAATTAAAAGAAACATAAAACTAAAATACATTCCTGTAATTGCCCTTTCTGCCTCTATGATTAAGAACTATGCCGAAGATGAAGTCCGGTTATTTGATGATGTTTTACTCAAACCAATATCAAAGAAAGATTTAATAGCAAAACTTACCGTATATGTTGAACATGAAAAAATACATCACTTACTTTCTATAAATAATGACAAGCCAAAAAAATCTGAAAAGAAAAATAATAACTTAAATAAATTAAGCTTAAATACTTCTCAAAAACAACAATTAAAAGAAATTTTCCAACAAGAGCTGGAACCAATGATAGATGATTTGGAAGGTTTTGTTGATATTGAAGAAATAAAAGTGCTTAGCAATACACTGATCCTTACAGGCGAAAAGTTAACAATAAACGAAATTAAAAAATACGGAGAATATTTGT
>JBNLCS010000008.1:0-4144 GCA_050303935.1 Bacteroidales bacterium | reverse complement strand
TTAGAAAAACCTAAATAGTGCCTGCCCGAAAACTCCGTCTCTGATAAGAAAACGTCAAGTTCGAGGCATGCGTAGTCAGAAAAAGCGGAGTTTACATCGGGTAATCGAGCATTTTTCTGACAAGCATAACGAAATAATTGGCGTTTTCTTGCAGAGACTATATAATAATTACGTTTTTTTGTGACCCTATTTTAGTGTTTAGTCCAAATATTAATTATTTAAATAGCCATAAACAAAACGAAGCTTTAAATAACCCGAAAATAAAAATCATATCCCGTAAATTATATAATTTCGCTGTTCTCACATGAAAATATGGAGCAAAAGACCTGATTGAAAAACATCTTTTACCGAAATAAGATTGTTTATTTGACTGACAAAGACATGGTTTTTCTTAAATTGAACGTGACCCGTTCAATTTCAATAGTTATGGCATAAACTGATATGGTAGCGCCAGAAATGGCATCAATATCTTTACCAACTTTAAGCTGGCGATTGCCATCAAAACCAACATATTGTTTCAGCCAGTTACGGCTGCAAATTTCGTGGCCATGTGTTGCCTGGTAGTTAAAAACCCGTAAACCTTTCACAATATATGAAGAATCAAAAATTACAATATAATCAAAGTATTCGTAATCGAGGTCCACGTTGTTTGTTTCGCTGGAAGATATTGAACAGCCACCGGCACGACAACTGTTCACCCTACCGATATAACAATACCCCAATTGGCTTACATGGTTGGATATTGTAAAGTAATTTCCTTTTGAATGAGTGCTTAACCCGGAGGAATCAGCCGGGTTAAGCATTTTTAAATTATAGCCATCTGTTTTAAATGTACGTTTTATTTCTTTCGAAATAAGTCTATGATCATAATCTATACTATCTTCTTTTTTGTCTTTTCCATACAAGTTGAAAAAACACAACATCAATATTATCCACCCTATCCCCGTTCTATCCAATTTCATAAACTTATCCCTATTTATGGTTATATTATTTTAAAACATAACTCCCACACCGGCATTAAATGTTGTACCGAAGTTATTATCTGCTGCTGATTTTACAAACTGTAGGTCGGTTTTTAAAACAGCACCTTTAGCAAGCTTACAAGTTATACCCGCTGTAATTGCCGTTTTTTCGTAAGATTCATTGGGTGTGAATTTATCTACTACTGTATTATGTGTATTATAAGCCGAATATCTGACAAATGGGATAACCGCAGTTTCTGACCCTTTATTTGAAGCAAGTACATTGTAACCAACTTCAGCATAATAACCCATCATTGAGCTTCCAAGATCAGTGCTGGCAAACTGGTTGTACTCATCGGTATTTGAAATAGCAGCATAATACAGTTGTCCGCGAAACTGCAAAGCTGAAATATTATACCGTGCATCCACCCCGATCATAGATAGGCCAACAACTGAAGAATCGGCGATAGCTATTGCAGCGTCATCATCCTTATCCAGTCCGTTATACAACGAGCTTTGGGTTTTTCCAAAATAGCCCGACAATCCAATATTCAGGCTTTTTATACCATAATATTCAATTTTTGAAGTGAAATTGGGTGAACTGGCAAATGATTCAGCACCTTTTTGTCTGCCACTTCTAAAACCGTTTGAACCTTTTAACAAACCTTCTTCATCAAAACTTTTAAACCCGTTTACCAGGTAAGCCTGGTACCTTATTGCTGCAGGGATAATATTACCTGTAAATCCAAAACCTATTTCCCGCCAGGTAGTGGGAGCTACAGAACCATCAATTAATGGACGTTCAACACCATTAAAAGTAGTTGGCTCATGATACTCATTGACTATCCCCATGGGCGTTAACAGCAAACCTCCCCGGAAGTTTATTGAATTATTCAACCTGTATTGCAAAAACGCCTGTTCAACATAGACCTCACTAACATGTTCAAACTCAAGTTCTGTGACAAATTGAGCACGTTCATTAAATCGGTAGCCAAATAACATTACCATGCGGTGAACATCCAGTTTTCCATTATTGATGACCTTACCATCCAGGGGTTGATTATAATGGACTTCCCCATACCCGCCAATAACAAGTTTACCATCAGTTGCAAGCAATTTTTCCGCACTGTTTACATATGTTTGATTATTTTGTGCAACAGCACAAATTGAAATAACACTAAACAATAAAAATAATACTCTTTTCATCTGTTTATCTTTTAATTTTTTAATGGCCAGGCCTGCCTGCCAAGGTACTTTGTACGGTGGGCAGGTGGAACCGCACCTCTGTTGTTATTAATTATTATTCAGGACAAAACTATCTCTAATTCCTTTAATGTGTAATCCCCAAATGTTGGTATTTTGTGCTATATATTTTTTTCGTAAGTTATATAGTAAAATATAATGATATGAAAAACAGCTATTTTAAGCATAATGATGTTATCCCTTTCCTTGAGTTGTAGTAAGGACGAGGATATTAATATCACCGACAATATTGGTAAAATATGGAAAATGGAATCCTATGAAGGGAACAATGTTGACGTAACCTCCACAATCAATATTACCTATTATATGGAAACATATAATTCAGAGGGCCTGTTTTCAAGAAGTTATTTATTTTTTCTGCAAATTAAACATCACACGCCTTTTATTGTTATCATACATATCTAACAAATCTGTTAAAACTATGAGAGATATATTTTTAATGCTACATTTCTTAGGGCTGGCCATGGCACTTGGCACCAGTTTTGCATTTATGTTCCTGAGAACTGCCGGATCAAAAATGGAAAACGCAGAAGGTAAAACATTTATACTTAACACCTTTTCCTTAAGCAGAATGGCACATATCGGATTATTATTTCTTTTTATTTCAGGAGGATATTTAATGTCAAGCCCTGTTAATCTTTGGGCTATGCTGGGTTCATACCCCCTGCTCATTGTTAAGCTGTCATTATTTCTTGTTTTAGGGGCATTAATAGGTATTTCCAGCTCGTACGCAAAAAAAGCCAAAAAAGAACATACCGATAAATACCTGAAAAAGATATCAACCTTGGGGACTTTTTCTATGCTGGTTGGTATAACTATTGTTGTTTTGGCAGTAACAATATTTCATTAGTACAGTCCCATTCAAAAACTTTAGAAACTGTTTGGTGTACAATAAAATTCTTTTTTATCTCAATTGCTGAGAGGTGGGCATCCTGGTAGTGTTATTATAAAATTATTTTATAAACCACAAAAACATACGTTTTCGACGTGTTAAAAATTGCAAAGCAATTTTTCTTTTCGCGTCTTTCGTGTCTTTCGTTGTTAAATAAGGGCTGCTGAAAAAGTCAAAAGCATGCAAGATGCGAGCCAGCAAAATGAAAGCATACTGTAGTACGTCGAATTGCAGCCGGTGAAGCAGGTTGTGTGTTTTTGGCTAACGAAATGTTTTAATATAAGTGCACTGTTTTTCAGATATTCTATTCAATATGCTTGCAGCACCTTATAATAATTATAATGCACAACACATTACCAATGCATTGAGTGTTTTTCAGCAGCCCCTAAATAGTTGAAACGTGAATTTTGTCGTACACCCAGCCTGTTTATTTTTCCGGGATAACGAAGGTTAATGTGTACCATACTATTAAACCGTGTTTCTGTTTTTTTGAACAAAAAACAGATAGATGGTAATAATCAGCGCTATCAATGCTGAAACAGCCCCGGTTAACGTATTATAAATAATCCAAACAGAAGTATATACCAGTGCCCCGATAAAGATACTAAACAGAAACGCTACTTTTATAGAAGAACCGTAGAAAACACGTTTAAAAACAATGGTTTTGCCAATAGCAACCTTAAGCTGTGCATAAAACAGTAAAATTCCCGTAAAGACTAATATAAATCCTATCAACCTGAATATATAAAGCAAGGTATTGTTAATCTTCATTTCGTTATTAAACATTTGCTCATAAGAAACATTTCCATATTCCAGCATGTTTATTTTTGGTTTTAACGGTTTGTTATAGGTTACGATACGTTCTCCCTTTTGTTTACCTATAATGCTTATCTCCTGTGGTTTCACATAGGAATATAACAATCTAACATCTCCAATTTCCGGTTCCAATAAACTTCCCTTGCCTATGTAAATGGTGTTTTTTTTAACCTTTATGTTAGCACTATCTTGTACAATACCTTCAAGGTTA
>JBNLCS010000007.1:0-8892 GCA_050303935.1 Bacteroidales bacterium | reverse complement strand
GGGATGTCTTAGTTTTCTCTTGTCATTCAATATTTTTTCAATAAATTGCCACTGGGCTTCGGTTAAATCTGTAGGATAATTTTCATCATTCTTGAATTTTTGTGGTTAAAAACTCAATATGATGCATTTATCCGCAGATTTTACCTGGGCTTTAACAAAGTTTTAAACAAATTTCCTAACAGTTACTAAGATAAAATTGCTTTATATAATAAGACGAATACTTTCCAATTAACTCATGGGCATGTTCATTATAATGATGATCGTTCTCAAAATCATATTTTTGAAAATTTTCAGCATAGTCGTCATTAAACACTTTTTCTAAATCTATAATGGGGAAATCATGATCCTGTGCAATTTTAGCAGACTGGTTCATAGATGTTTTTTGTTTTGTTATTCGGTTTTTTTTGGAATCTAGTTTTGATGATGGAAGAACCAACGGGAAATTGATGAAAAAAATTTGACTTTCGTAATTAGGATTAATTTTTATTATTTTCTTAAATTCATTGAAGATATAGTTTAAACCGATTTTTTTTGAAGTTTCTATATTGAAATTACTTTCTGATAAATTGATCGTATTGGTTGGCTGATTAATCATATAATATATTTTTTTTCCAATACCTGTTTTTTTGTCCGCATAATAGAAAAAATTTGAAAAATACAGAAGTGTAAACACAGAACTCTCTCCATACGTGCATTTATTCGGAACGATTTCTTCTACTTGGTTATTGTTTTTAACTTTTAAAGTCATAAAATTCTTTTTTTTTGTTGATTCAATTAAGAAATCATCTAAAAAAGTCCCAACAATTAACAAATCCGGTTTAAAAGTTTGCACTACATACCTACTTATGTGCAAAGCCTGGGCTAAATGCATACCACCATAACCAAATGTATATACTTCTGCTGAAAAGCCACTATCATTCAAATCGTCTTCCAATACTTTAGAAAGTGTTTTATCAATGTGAACCCTTAACCCTTCAATATTCGAATGCCCCACAATAGCAATTCGAAGTTTTTTAAATTCCTGATTCCCGTCTCCTGACTCCTGCCTTCTAAAATAATTCCTATGTGAGTTCCAACCTTCATTGTTAATCCGAAAATAGCCGGAGTTGGTAAATTCTGTTTTATAAACACCTTTTGTATTTGGTTTACGTTTAACGATTTTTTCCTTTTTATCGAAATATGGTTCGCAATAGTTGCCAAAAAACTGCATGTATAATTCTATGACTATCAGAACACAAAAAACTACAATGAAAGTATATACCATGAACCTATGCATTGTTTTTGAATATTTTTCCCGCGTTGGTAGCCTTTGTAAGATAAAGTACAACCATGTATGCCACAACAGAAAACATGAAAATTATTCCCAGTGCGCCCGTTTTCAATAATAAACTATCTGGTATATTATTGAAAAGAAATCTTCCGGTTAAGGCCATACATGTGAATATGAAAGATGCCGTAAGGATTTTTAATATAGTATTCCGCAATCCTGAAGTGTTAATGTCAATTTTGCGTTTTAAGAAATACAGTAAAATAACGTTTTTGATGCTCTTTTGTATGACATAGGCCAATGCAATGCCCATGTAACCCATAAATTGAATAAAAATCCATGTTAGTAATATATTGATGGTCACGCAAATAATTCCAACAAAAATAGGGGTTTTGGTATCTGCTTTCGAATAATAGAAAATCACTAAAATGGTTTCAATGGCAAAGAACACTAAACCGGTTGAATAGACTAAAAAAGGCTTTGATGTTAGCAACGTTGAGCCGGTATCAAATGCCCCCCGTTGAAAAATAATTTCTATTATCGGCTTTGAAAAAGCTATAAAGAAAACTGAAATCGGAATGAATGCAATGAGAATCCATTTTAAAGCATCCCCCAACAATTTTTTAAGTTTTTCGTTTTGTTTTTCAATAGCCAGTTGGGTAAAATATGGAAAAATAACTATGCTGATTACGTAAGGAAATAAGATAACCGGTAATTCCACTACTTTTTTTGCATAACTTAATGCGGCAATTGCCCCTTCCTGTAGATATGATGCAAATATATTATCGACCAAACCACTTAGTTGAGAAAAACTGACCCCCAATAGTAAAGGCCATGTAAGTTGCCATATCCGCTTTTTGTATATTGATTCGATTTTCGTTTTTTGAAAAGAAATTTTTTTATACAGTTTTGTTAAATGAACCACTAATCTTCCAATTGATCCAATAACAATTCCTATACCGGCACCAATTATCCCATGCTCTTTATAGAATAAAACAATGCAGATGATAATCCCACCTTTGAACACGAGTTCCCCGGATGCTGGTAATACAAATATTTTTAAACCATTAAGCGTAATACTGGTTAATGTGGAAAGGGCAAGAAAGATACCTGCGGGAATGGCAATACGAATAAGTTGAATGGTAAGTGAAAGTCGTTCACCTTCAAATCCAGGGGCAAAAATTGAAGAAAATCCTTGGGGATAAAATATTGCAACCACACTTAGTACCAGTGTTGTATAAAATATCCAACGTAACACTTTATTAAAAATACCCCAGGCTTGTTTTTCCTTATTTTTACTTTTACAATCAAGAAAAACATTTAAAACCCCTGGTTCTATAATTTCCCGGAAAAAGAAAAAAATGCTTAAAACAATGGTTAAAACCAACGTGTAAGTATCAACCTGATAATTTGTACCATAATATTTTGCAAGGATTAGTTTTTCGGCGTACCCCAACACTTTCACAAGCATTGTTATCATTAAAATACCTGCTGATGATTTGAAGATGTTATTGGATAATAATGTTTTAATATTTAAAAAATATTTGACCATTTTTTTGTTATTAGTGATAGAACAGAAAATCAGAGAATCTATAAAAATTATAATTTATACACCATAATAAGGAAAACAGTATCTAATAAATTAAGTACTTTCCTTTGTTGCTTGAGGAGTCATATTTTTCCGTTATTTTATATTCTGTTGGTTTTTTTACGTCTTTCTCCGATTTCTATTTTTTTCATTATTTTCTTATAAACTTCCATCGTTTTTCTGGCTGTAGTTTCCCAGGTAAAATGTTTTACCCAGTTTTTGCCCCTTTCAACATATTCTTTTCTTAACTGTTCTTTTGTTAATAAATTAATCATACCATCAGCAATGTCATCCACATTATAAGGGTCAACCAATAAACAATTGCCTCCTGTTGATTCAGGCAAAGCTCCAGTATTTGATGCTAATACAGGGGTTTCACAAGCCATAGCTTCTAAGGGGGGTATTCCAAAACCTTCGTAAATGGATGGAAAAACAAATAAATCCGCCATCGAATATAACCCCGGTAAATCTTTTTCCGGGACATATCCTGTAAAAATAACCTGGTTTTGTAATTTAAGAGATTGAACAGTTTTAAATACTTCGTTATACTTCCACCCTTTTTTACCTCCTATTACAAATTGATGGGTAATGTTTTTTGTATGAATCAGACTATGATATGCTTTAAGCACCCTAACCAAATTTTTTTTTGGTTCGATATTCCCTACAAACAGAATATATTTTTCGGTAATTCGGTATTTTGTCAATAATTGAGGTGATATGGTTCGCCGAAAAATAGAAGAAACCCCCAAATGTATTACAACAATTTTATGCTCTGGTATTTTGAAACGTTTAACAATATCTTTTTTCGTTGTTTCAGATACTGTTATAATTTTAGTAGCTTTTTTTAATGATTTTGGAAGAAATAATCTGAAATAAAGTACCGATTCTGTTTGGCAAAGTTTTGGAAAATCAAATGTGATTAAATCGTGAACCGTAATTACTGAGGGAGATTTGATAAAAAAGGGAATTACATAGTTTGGAGAATGATATACGTTGAAATGTTTTTGTTTTAAATAGCTGGGTAAGCATAAATTTTCAAAAAGGATCCTGGCAATTCTGGAAAACATTAAAGAGTAATTGAAAAATGAGAGAAAAAAATTTTTAGAACCTGTATAAAGAGATAGTTTAATCGTATTATTTTCTATTTCTTTTATAGCACTGTTCAGGTAATATGAATAATATTGTACACCTGAATTGTTTTTACCTAATTGCAATCCATTTAGTAATACTTTCATTGATTTAAGGTTGCTTTCAGAAAAATAGTAAAACTTTTTTATTTCATCTCAATCTTTAAATACTTTTTCCATTTCATGCACATGCCTTTCAATGTTAAACCTTTCAATAACCCTTTGTCTACCAATTTTCCCCATTTTGTTGCGTAATTCTTTATCGTTAATTAATCTCAATGTTTTTTCTGCCAGTTCTTGATAATTATAAGGTTCAACCAGATATCCAGTTTTTTCATTTTCAATTATCTCTATTGGACCTCCGCAATTATATGCTACAACAGGTTTTTCCATAGCCATTGCTTCAATCAATACTCTACCAAAAGGTTCTTTAATAGCCGGATGAATCAAAATATCGATTTGGCTGGTTAAATTTTTTATATCATTTATACGACCAAAAAAAACAATTCTAGAAATTAAATTCAAATCTTCAACCATCTGTATAATTTCATTTTTATATTTTTTCTCACGACCTGAAAGATCTTCTCCTGCAATAAGAAATTCTATATTAAACCCACTTTCATTAATTATTTTGGCTGCACGAATAAAATCAATCTGATTTTTCCACCTTGTGAATTGACCAATACAACCTATTATAACTGTATTAGATTTATTATCCTCTAATCTTACTGGTTTATCAGGCTTCCAATAGTTAATATCTATTCCTCCATAAATTAAACAATTTTGTTCCAAATTAGAGGGAAATTGATTAAAAATGTACTTAGAGATGCTTATGATTGTATCACATTTTTTTATAATAAATCGATATAAATTATTAAACTTTTGATTATCCCGCACATGAAATATCAATTTTTTTCTTGTAAAAATTTTTGCAACCACTCCATAAATTGATGATTTTATAGAATTTGTATATATTATATCTATATTATTGTTTTTAACGATTTTGCCAATGATTATAGTTGACAAAACAATACTATATATAAACTTAAGAATTCTAAATGGATTATATGTCTTATAGAACCAAACAAATGGTAATTTACAAATTTTACATTGGATATTCTGAAAGGGGCTTAATTTTTGTGGCACTGCTAATAAACAATTATCGCCATAATTACCTTTTTCCAATAACTGAAATAGACTTATTTCTGCCCCACTAATAAAATATGAATTGCAAATAAACAGTATATTTTTACCTTGTTCCACAAATAATCACTTGATATTTAAGATATAATTTATGTTGTGTCAAGAAATACCTTTGATTGGTAAATAAGGGTCTAGTGTAAATAGGGAAAAATCAGTTACGTCTTCGAACCAATGTTGATTCGATCTACTTGTCCAATCTGTGTTAACAGAATTATCGGGGCCATCAATATCATGTAGCATAAAATTTAACCTTATATTTTTACCTGATCCTAATTCGCTGAATTCACTTTCTTTCGGGCTCTCATCAATCCATTTGTCAATCAAGATTACGCTAACCATATAAATGGTACCATACTCATTTGATTCATTTTTAAAATTTTTAACACCCCAATCAACTGATTTTATTTCTAGATCCTTTAACCATTTGGGATCAAATAAAAAATAAGGATCTATCGTATTTATTATATCAGAAACAAAAAATCCTAGTATAAGATTACTTCTATCCGTTTGATTTGGAAAAAGCCCTACATTATTTTTATAGTTCATGACAAATTGAAAACAATCATTTAAAAAGTGAACTGGGTTATTTAAAGATATAATATCATCTGTCACCTCAACAATAAAATAAATTTCATTGGTTTGATCATTCCAACCTACTTTAATCATACAATTCCATTTATTACCACTAATTTCTTTTCCAAAATTATTTCGCATACTTTTTTCTGTGATTATATATCTATTAGTTACCCATTCCCAATCTGAAGTGTCCACATCTATTTTGATTTTCTTTAATTTATCTTCAGGGATGTAAACGGTATGATATTGGCCAAATAATAAATTGGTTCTCCAAATAATCATTTCCAAGTATATATGTATTTTCTTGATCATGGCTAATTTTAAATGAATTGCTACATGCCTCTGGCCAAAAGTTTCGTGCCCATAAATAAAAACCCCCATTGTTCATAACATCAAATTCGTAACTAGCAAAAGATCCAATCAAATGACTTTGAAGTTTACTATCTATTGCTTTACTAAGAGATGCATCATCATCTTCAAATATTTCTATTCCTTTTTCAATTTTAACGGCATCTTCAGCTTCAATCCAAATATTTTCATTGTTCCCAATCTTTTGAACCGAATTAAAAATAACTAAAAACATAACCAATATAGTTCAGATAGATGTTACAATGTAAAATACAAAATTGATAGAATTCATTGAAGTTAATTTTATAAATTACATATAGTATTAGATAAATAAAGTATGTTAAATTTTGTAGTTAATTATCATGATGTATGTATTACTATTATTCAGTATAAAATAGTAAAATATCGTCCAAAATATTCATAAATTTATGAGGAGGATCTAAAACAAACACAGAACCTTCATCAGTATAAATATTAGAACCTGATCCAGAAAAAGTCCTTATTCTTACTCCGGGTTTATCATCGTCAATATCCACAAACAGTAAACTTAATCCTGTTTGCATACCCGGACTTAATGCTAACGGTTTGCTTAACAAACTCGAATATAATGACAAATCATTCCAAAGATTAAATTCGATTTCATAATAAATGGCATCTTTTTCAGGTAAAACATGTATTTTCAAATAATCTTGATTATTAATCCATTGAGGTCCATATTTTATCCATAAATACGAACCTATTCTAAGTTTTAATGCATTTAATAATAAATGTTTACACATTTGGCCTGACCATAACGATCCTGATTCCCTGTTAGAATCAATGATAAGATATAACTCTTCTTCTTCTGACACCCCATTCATATTAATAATATCATCCTTAACTTTAGCTATCACATAAATTTTATCGGTTACGGGAGTCCATGCAACAAAAAATTCAACAGAAAAGTTTGAAGAATCGACAAATTCAGAACTAAGAAGATATGTGTCTTTTATTTTATATTCGTCTGAAACCCAAGACCATTCATGTAACTTTCCATCTATTGAAATATTTTGCAACTGTTCAACTGGAATATATGCAGCATGATAAATATAATTGTCAACATTTTGGCCATATATAACATTAAAGCTTAATACATATAACAAAAAGATAAATACGTATTTCATGTGTGTAATTGTTTTTAATTAATTCGAAAATAACTTGATTATATTCTCAAAATATACTGAATAGCCCTTAAAATATTGATGATTATAATATATGTTTAATTCTTCTTTTTTAGAAACTAAAGTATTAATGTTAATGTCTTTTAAATCCGAACCGAACAAAAAACTCTTAATTTTCTGTCTTTGTTCATTCTTTTGTTTAATACGCCTGTATTGTTTACTACTATGAATATCAAGCTCATATGCCTTGTTTAGCCAGATCTCATCGTCAATAATATCTTTGATAATTGATAATCTCCAATGATTGTTTATTACAACATCATCCGTTTTATATAAACGTTGAATATGAAATGGATATTGTTCTATAATTGTTCTTAACTGACCAATGTTAAGCTTAACACCATTTGTGTTAATAACTAGTTTTTTACTTGGAAGTGCAGCACGTTGTCTTCCAAAAACTGTATTAGATAATAAATCCATAGTAATTTTATCAAAACTAAGTTCACTAATATAATTTAACAAAACATTCTTTAACAAATTATTATTAATAGTTATTCGATTAGAAGGAATATCATGGAATTTCTTAAAGTAGTAAAATATGGCTTTCTTTGCATTATCGAATTTTATTAATTGATAAATTGAAGATGAAGAAACACGGTTTAATTCGTTAATAAAATCTTGAACTGTCATTACTTCTTTTGACTTAGAAACGAATGCTAAAACATCATTAGAATTATAATTGTTATAGTTCATTAAATTTGATGAATACAAAAGATCATAGTTTACTCGTACATTACCAAAATCCTTAAATAAAAATGGGAATAACCAGGGATAAATATCTGAATTCTCTAATGAAATTATATGTTGATATTCTGGAACATCTAATAATTCCGTTTTTCTTTCAAATTCTTTAATGTGAGATAATTCCCTAAAAACATCATTGGAATTTATTGGGATTTTATTTGCTTTTAGTAAAACCATAGTTGCAATAGCAGATGGAATACAAGATTTATTATTAAAAAGTTTTTTTTGATCAAAAGGAAGATTGCTTACTCTGTATTTCGTTTCTTCAAGTGTTAAAAAAGTATCGCCACATTCAGCTAATATTTGACTAATACTATCTTTAATCTGATATATACTATAATCAAACGAGGTAAGCGCATTACGATCTATATCAGACATTTTGACACCTATATGTTCTTTTGATTTCTTATAAATTAAGTATTTCAGGTTTCTTTCCGTCTCATTACGATTATAATAAACAAAATTATCTTTCTTTTTAAATACTATCTTAAAAATATAATATCCTTTATCAGATTTTATTATTCTTGTTTCCTTTTCTTTTCCCTTTGTTATAAACTTAGAAACATCATATTTAAACATTCCAGGCTTCACATTAATCCGGTTAATTTCACCATCCATATTGAAAATAATATTATTGTAATATCCCTTTGAAGAATTTATCATTTCAATTATACTGCCCCCTGAATTTAAAAAAGAATAGCATTCATTTATAAATTCCTTTTGTTTTGAATCATCTATCATCTCACCAACTTCATTCTTTTTCTGTTCAGGAATCCAAATAACATCTACAACTATTTGCTTACCCTTAAATAAATCTAG
>JBNLCS010000006.1:0-3766 GCA_050303935.1 Bacteroidales bacterium | reverse complement strand
ATAATATACTGCCGGATCAATTAATACGGCATGACCATCTTTCCCACATAAATAGTTGCCTCCCCATAAATCTCCATGTAATAATGTGGGTTCTTCTTCACTACCTTTTACTATTTCATGAATTTTTTTTTCAATGTTTTTTATCCCTTTGGCAAGTTCATTATTGGCATATCCATTTTTCTCAGCCATTCTGTATTGGGCAAGAATTCTTTTATTAAAATAAAAATCAGGCCATGAAGTTTTTTCAATACCCTCGGCAATGTTGTACTGGTTTCCCGATCCTATATAATTATCTTCATAAAACCCATAAGAATCAGCGGTGTATCTGTGCATGTTAGCAAACGATTCTCCGAAATTTTCAAAAAAATTTCGCGATTTGCTACCTTGCTCAATATTCTCTAATAATAAAAAGTTGTCATCTGCAAAAATCACTTCTGGTATTTTTATACAAGCGGGTTTTGCCAGTTCTTTTAAGCCATTGGCCTCTTTTAAAAACATGCCTGGATGACCGGAGTGGGTTTTTAAGAAATACGTATTTCCTTTATTGGTTTTAATGATACGTGAATCTGCAATACATCCCCCTGATACGGAATGGTCAGTTACAATTGTTTCACCCAGTTTTTCTTCAACAACTTTTCTGATATTAGAGTTTATGCTCATTTTTAATTTTTTTTAGAAGTCCGTCACAAGCGTCTTCCAGCAAATCCAGCACATGCTCAAACCCGGCATCACCACCATAATAAGGGTCTGGGACATAGCCGGGATTTTCACCTGAGCAATAGGCAGTCATTAGTGATATTTTTTCTTTATATTGATCATCTGCAATAAATTCTTCCATGCTATAAAGGTTATCTTCATCCATGGCAATAATGTAATCAAATTTATCAAAGTCGTGTGGACGAATCTGGCGTGATATACTGGTTAAATTATAATTTCTTCGTAACGCGTGTTTTTGCATACGCGAATCGGCAGGGTTTCCGGCATGATAAGAAATGGTACCAGCAGAGTCACATTTAATCCGGTCACTTAGGCCAGCATTTTCTACATAGGCTTTCATCACAGCCTCGGCACTAGGTGACCTGCATATATTTCCCATACAAACGAATAATACCTTTACTACTTTGTTTTTGTTTTCCATCTCTGTTCAACTATTGTTATCCCGAAAATAATTATTTTATAACACATTTTAATCCCATAAATGTTTATTTTATTTTTAAACATCACAGATTACATTCAAACTGTCACATTTTTTAGTATCTCATTTTAAAATGTTATTATTTCGTTTCGATTAAAATTTAAAATCATGAAACGACTCATATTAGTTATCTTTTCTATTTTAACTGCATACCTTCAGTAGGTAAACGTTTCTGATTACTCGATGACCATCTTCAGTTATTCATCAACCATTTTCAGCCAATCCGGCCCTTTGTTTCTTTATGAACCTTGCATTAAATAAATCGATTTGTAATCATAAAACAATGTTAGGTAAAAGCTAGAACGGTCTCAGTAAGGTAAGGTCAGTACATCAGCTCGAAAGAACTTTTATAAGCCCCTATTTCATTTACGTAATCCAGGAAATTACTGTAAAAGGGATCACTTCCAATGGTGGCGCTATCACCAATAATCACCAGCTTTTTACGCGCCCTGGTCATGGCCACGTTCATCCGCCTGTAATCTTTAAGAAAGCCAATTTCGCCATTTTCATTTGACCGCACCAAACTGATATAAATAATGTCCCGCTCTTGCCCCTGAAAGGCATCAATCGTATTTATGGCTATTTTTTTATACAGGGCTTCATGTAGAGGTTTTTCATTTTCAAAAGTTTCCTGCATCAGGCTTACCTGGGCTTTGTAAGGTGATAGTATACCTATATCATGGATATTATCCAGCATTCCCAATCCTTCCACACCATCAAGATAATTTTTTAGGTGTTTGAACAACAAGTTCATCTCTTCCGGGTTCATCGAACTTTTGGTTTCAGGGTTTATTTCTTCAAAAAAACCGGTCCCTGCTGTATCAACAAATTCCAGTGGTAAATCCCCGGGAACAATTGTATGGTCTTTTACGTTGTCGTTGGCTTTTAATTGGTTGTTGTAAAACTGTTTGCTAGAAAACCACATGATTTGTGAATTCATACGGTATTGCTCGTTAAGCATAATGTCTGCCTTGTTTCGTTTAATGGCTTTTTCAAATAAGGTTTCTTCCAAGCCTTCTTTAGCGGCCTCATACGATTTTATGGTAGGCGGTAATTGGCAATGATCACCTGCAAATATCACTCTTTCTGATTTAAGTATTGGCAACCAGGTTGCTGGTTCCAGGCCTTGGGCGGCTTCATCGATAAAAACAGTTGAGAAGCGTTTCCCTTTTAATGCAAAATTATTTGCCCCAACAAGGGTTGTTGCAATTACCCTGGATTTAAACAAAATATCCTCTTTCATGTAATTTGAAAGTAAATCGGCTTCTGCTGTAAATCTTCTGGCTTCAGCAAATAACAATTTTCTTTGTTCCCTCTCGGTGTGGCCATAATTCCTTTTATATTTATGGGCCATACGGTGATATTCATCTGCATTTTTACGCAACGTTTTTAGCTCTTTATACCGGTTATGGCGGGTAATCCTGGCATCCAGGGTGGTGTTTACTATTTCATCGGTTACCCGTGCAGGATGGCCTATCCTTACTGCTTCTATGCCACACTGTCCAAGTTTTTCAACAATTAAATCCACGGCAGTATTACTTGGGGCACAAACCAATACCTGGTTTTCTTTTTTCAGGGTTTCTAAAATACAATGTACGAGGGTGGTAGTTTTTCCTGTGCCCGGAGGGCCGTGAATAATGGCCACATCATTTGCGCCCAGGACTTTATTAAGCGCCTCCAATTGGCTGTCGTTCAATTCTTTTAAGCTTATTTTCTCAATGTCTTCAAAAGTAGCATCTACATCACCCAGGATAATTTGTTTTAATCTGTCCGTTCTATCATCGGCATTGTTAATCAAAGTTTTCAACCCTTTTTGCATCTCAAAGTATGAGTTGTCATCAAACAAAAGCTGTACACCAAGTTTACCATCATCAATCCATTCAGGGTGGTCATCAGCATTCAATGTTATAATCATTTCGTGGTCCCGTACCACATTTACCACACCTGTTACGGTATCTTCTTCTTCATTGTTTTGAAAAGCATTGGAAAATAAACTTACCAATTTACCTGATTGAAACATATGGGCATCACGATGCTGGATATCTCTTGAAACCTTAACAATTAATCGCTCGGCTGAGTTAAAACTGGTTTTGTCGAGGCGGACAGGATACCAGCAAACCCCATTTTTTCTCCTTTCAACCGGTGAAGCAGATTGAATTTTTTCTTTATACTGTCTCAGGTCTTCTTCTTTCTCCTGATGTAATAGTTTTACCAATTGTAACAGTTCTTCCTGTACTTCTTTTCTTGTCATTTCTTAAATTTCTGTTGCGAAGATAAGGAATCAAATTTTCAGGCAGCAAAACTGATATAAACTTTCGATTTTTAAAATTCATTCAGATGGGTATATTTTTATCAGATGGGTCTCATTTGTGACCACATATCCCGGGGTTACGTTTACTTCGTTCACTTACCCCGGACTGAAGCTTTCGGGCCTTTGGCCATTGTGGGGAGTAGCTGTTATGTATTGGGCAAGGGTTTTCAGGCATTGGTTTTAATGATGCCTTAACAATAAAAGAAGATACCTTAGCGCCTTCCCGACTTAGCTGTAAAACCCTCTTTGGGTCCTTATAA
>JBNLCS010000005.1:0-2836 GCA_050303935.1 Bacteroidales bacterium | reverse complement strand
AAACCTTTTATTATCCTGATAGTAAAATTCACCAAAAAGTGGTAACCGAAGTTTTTAATGACCCGTTGTTTAAACCCAGAAAAGCTTTATATAACAAACACGGACATATGGTAAAAGAAGAGATTTTTAACAAGGATTCTTCATTATCAGCTTCATTGAACGTGGAATATAAGTATGATAATTTTAACAATTGGATTGAGAAAAAAACATATGTTAAAAATGAATTATATTCTGTTTTTCACCGGGATATTACCTATTATTAAAAATCTTATTTCTTTCTTTGCATAAATACTATAGAAATTAATGCAACAGGCAAAAGAGGTATTAAAAAAAGAATTATCATATTTTCAGGATTTTTTTGCCAAATCGCTGCACAGTGAAATTCCACTCATAAACAGCATTATGGAATATATATTAAAGCATAGTGGTAAACAAATGAGGCCACTCTTTGCTTTATTATGTGCCAGGATCGGTGGTGAGATGAATGAACGTGCTTATCGTGCGGCATTGCTTGTTGAAATGTTACATATTGCATCCTTAGTACACGATGATATTGTTGATGAATCAATGGAAAGGAGAGGGGCATATTCAGTTAATGCGTTATGGGGTAATAAAACGGCCGTGTTTGCAGGTGATCACCTTAGCCTGAATGCTTTGCTTATTTCATTAGGAAACAAAGATTACGACATTTTACAAATTTATATGGATGCAATTAGACAGATGATTGACGGTGAATTATTACAACTTGATAAAGCCAGAAAACTTAACCTTGATGAAAATATTTATTATAAAATCATAAAATCAAAAACGGCTTCATTTTTCGCGGCAGCATGTGCTGCTGGTGCTACCGCAACTTATTGTAATAAGGAGGAAGTTAATAAATTACACCTATTTGGTGAAAAAGTTGGTATAGCATTTCAATTGAAAGATGATCTGTTTGGTTACAGCAGTGCGAATGTTGGAAAACCGCAGGATAATGACATTCACGAAAAAAAACTAACATTACCTGTTATCTACACAATAAATAACGCTTCACCTCGATTGAAACGCAGGCTTAAGCATATAATAAAACGTAAAAATAAAAGCAAAGATAAGGTTGCTTATGTTGTAGATCAAGTGATTAAATCCGGGGGGGTGAAATATGCTGAAAAGCAGATGCTGGCATATCGGGACGAGGCATTGGCCTTGTTGCATACTTTTACCAAAAATGAAGTTAGGGATGCACTAGAATCGTTAGTAAGGTATACTACTGACAGAACATATTGATTATATCAGGATTATCCTACTATCTCCACAAGTTTGGAAGAAAACGGAAATATAGTAAATGACGCCAGGTAGCCCAGTCATGGCCACCATAGCCACCAACATAATACTCATGTTCTATATTGTGGTTTGCCAGAGCTTCGTGCAATGCTACACATCGTCCACCTAGTCTTCCTTGAGCTTCTTCTGTTCCCTGACCAACAAAAAGATACTCAACTTTCGTATTAATATCCGGATCATTCAGGAAATATGCAATGGAAGTTTCAGCATTTACATCGCCTGCACTTAATATACCAAATGAGGCAAAAAGATCTAATGACCTGAACCCAATAAACATAGTATGGCGGCCTCCCATTGACAAACCGGAAAATGCCCTGCCTTTGGGATCGTTTCGAACGTTATACTGACTTTCCACCAGCGGGATAACATGCTTTCTGAGTTCTTTTTCGAAAATATCAAATGTTAATTCCACATGTTTTGGATGATTGCGGTGAATAACCTGGTTGTTAGGAATAGCTATAACCATAGGAATTGCTTTGCCTTCAGCAAGCAGATTGTCCATCATAAAATTGACACGTCCGTCATAAACCCAGTTCGATGGTAAATCCCCGCTTCCACCAACTAAATATAAAACAGGATATTTTTTCTTTGGGTTGTATCCGGGTGGGGTATAAACATATAATTCTCTTTCTCCTTCAGTTACTTCAGAGTGATAAACATGACGGGTTACATTTCCATGCGGAACATTGCGTGCATCGTAATAAGCAGGGCCATCGCCATGAACAACAAGCTGGCTGTAAGGGGGCATAGCAGTGAAACCGGCAATTGTATTGCTCGGGTCTGCCATTTGTACACCATCAACATTAAAATAATAAATATACATGTCAGGTTTAAGTGGGCCAACAGTTAAAGTCCATATCCCGTTTTCTTCTTTCATAAACGGTACAGGGTCTCTTCCTCTGTCAAGTGCTGTTAAAATGGCAACACCCGTCAGTTTTACCTCACTGGCTTCAGGGGCTTTCAACCTGAAGGTTACAGTCCTGTCATCCCGTACTTCCGGTGAGTTAAGCGGAGCACTAAAAGGTAGTAGGTTTTCTGTATTTTTCTGAGGATTATAGTCAAGATTCACATTGGCTTGTTGGCTGTTACAAAGCATAGATGGCAACAATAAAGCCACAACAAAAATTGAAAAATTAGTATTTTGTTTTACCATAATAATTGTAATGAAGTAATTTTTGATGATCTATTTTACGAAAATAAAATATTGGTTTCATAATAACAATCTATTCTATGTAAATACAAAAGTATTTTTATACTAATTAGTCTCAGCAAGAAAACACCAACTTCTTCGTTACGCTTGTCAGAAAAATGCTCGATTACCCGATGTAAACTCCGCTTTTTCTGACTTCACAAGCCTCGAATTTGGTGTTTTCTTGTCTGACACCGAGTTTTCGGGCAATAACTAATTATATATTTTCTTTTTTAATATGATTTGATTTAGTATTTTTCAGGATATCAAAAATTTAGATTAAAAAAGTATAGTTAAAAAACAGACAATTTTCTTGATTATTAA
>JBNLCS010000004.1:0-2219 GCA_050303935.1 Bacteroidales bacterium | reverse complement strand
TATTGCAGGAATTGTAAAATATGCAAGGGCTATTGCCAAATCTGATAAAATATACAACCAGCCGTGAAAACTTGTCCAATATCCACATTTCCATCGGGCAGGCCAATCGTTCGATTGAAACAACTGCCAAAAAAAATCAGCAATATCGTTTAATAAGCCTGTCATAAAGCTTTAAGTTACTTAAATTTCATTCAAATCACGATAACTCCCTGTTATTTAGAAGGTTTTTGTATTCCACACGTTAATCCTGACCCTGGCTTTCAAACCATCCGATATAATTTACTTTCACGCTTCTTTAAATAAATATAGGCTGTATATAATTTTTAATAGGGTTAGAATACATGCCCACCAACCCAACCCTTATACGGTATAACACTTAAAAACAGATATTTACAAAACCAACCTTAAACTTGAATTAACATGTAAATTCAAAAGTTGTAACAAATGTTACCGTTTTTTCATTCCTCAATTTTTAAGTTTACCTACCAGAATAAAGCAGAAACTATTAAAACATGGCTGATACAAACTCAAAAAAGTCCAGACGACAATTTATCCAGAAACTTGGTTTTGCCGGGGCTGGTGTTATCTCCACACCAGTTGTCTTATCTGCCTGTACCCAAAAGAAACAGGATAAAGAAACAGGTAAAATGAAGGTTTTGACCCAGGACAACAAACTGGTTGAAGTTGATAGCGCCTCATTAAAGCCTGCCGGACAGGAACAAGACAAATCCTATTTACAAAAGTTAGGAAGAGAAGGAATCTCGGGTAAAAAATTTGTTATGGTAATTGACCTTGCCCGGTGTAAAAACGAACGGGCATGTATGAGAAGTTGCCAGGCAGCGCACCAACTAAAGCCGGAGCAACATCATATTAATGTGCTGGAAATGCATGATGAAGACAATGATCTTACCTATTACATGCCCAAAACATGCCAGCATTGTGATAATCCACCCTGTGTAACTGTTTGTCCGGTTGACGCTACATTTAAAAGGCAGGATGGAATTGTTTTAATTGACAACGAACGTTGCATAGGATGCCGTTTTTGTATAGCCGCTTGTCCGTATTCCGCACGAACATTTAACTGGACAGATCCTAAGGATGCAGAAAAATATAAAGATGTTCCATACAACATGGAATTAAATGTACCCCAAAAGAAAGGTACCGTTACAAAATGTGCCTTCAGTGCTGACAGGTTACGTGATGGAAAACTACCCTACTGTGTTTCTGCCTGTCCAAATGGTGTATATTATTTTGGTGATGCCAATGAAGATTTAGTAACCAACGGTACCACAAAGGAAACCGTTCGTTTAAGCAAATTATTAAAAGATAATGCAGCATATACGTTAATGCCTGAACTGGGCACTAAACCAAATGTATACTATCTGCCCCCACGAAAAACAAATGCATAATAAAAACTACCCTATTTCATATGAAATCACTAAAACATAAAAACAGTACCGCCATTGACAATGACCTGCTGTCAACCGTTAACTGGAGCAAGGGGGCCAAAATATGGATAGGGTTCCTGGTTACAGTATTTATTGCTTGTTTGTATTATTACTTTCAGCAAATAAAACACGGATTAGGCATAACCGGGTTAAATGACTACGTATCGTGGGGTATCTATATTTCGAATTTTGTATTTTTTGTAGCTGCAAGCCTTATCGGGATGCTTATCAGTTCTGTGATGGGACTACTGGGTATTAAATGGGTCAGGCCAATCTCAAGGATCGCTGAAATTATAGCAGTATCGTTTGCAATAGTAGCAGGGCTGGTTATAATCACAGATATGGGGCGCCCGGACAGATTGCATCATGTATTCCTCTTTGGCAGGATACAGTCCCCAATTGTATGGGATATTACCGTAGTTATTACATATGTCACACTTAGCTTATTATTGCTTTACATACCCCTGATACCTGACATGAATGTATGTAAAAATAAATGTTGCCAAATACCGGCCTTTCAGCGTAAAATATATAAAATCTTGTCATTGGGCTGGACCCATACCCCTGAGCAGTACCAACTGATGAAAAAGTTCATGCGTATTTTACTGGTATTGATAATTCCTGTGGCACTTGCTATTCACACGGTAACATCATGGTTGTTTGCCATGACCTTACGTGCAGGCTGGGACTCACCAATTTTCGGGCCTTATTTTGTATCGGGGGCTTTTGTAGCAGGTTGCGCTTCAGTAATAATAGCCATGTATTTTTATC
>JBNLCS010000003.1:0-2351 GCA_050303935.1 Bacteroidales bacterium | reverse complement strand
AATTTATTTGAAGAAAAAAATAAAAACCTATTGATATATGAGATTTTTTTTATGCTGTGTAACATTTATATTGATAAGTACAATTTTAAAATCACAAAAAAATATAAACGACAGCACGGGTGGAAATTTGGAAAACAAGATTGACGGATGGACTTTTGGAACAATACCGGCTGTTTCATTTAATTCAGATATAGGTATTCAATATGGGGGCGTGGTAAACTTTTTTTATTATGGGGATGGGGCCACATATCCGAAATATTGGCACTCACTTTACCTTGAATGGTCAAGGACTACTAAAGGAAGTGGTATAAACCAGCTTATTTTTGATTCGGACAGTTTGATACCTAATGTGAGGACCTTTATTGAAACAAGCTATTTAACCGAAAATTTACTGGATTTTTACGGATTTAACGGATTTCAGTCTTTTTACAACCCTGATTTTGAAAATACAGCTCATGAAGATTATCTTTCCAGGCTTTTTTACAGGCAGGAAAGAAAAATGATACGTTTAAGGTCAGATTTTTTAGGGCCTTTTGGAAAATCCCATTTTAAATGGTTTGCCGGCCTTGAATACAATAATATAAAACTGGACACTATTAACCTTACCAAGGTTAATAAAGGTAAAAATGATGATGAACTTGTACCTGCAACAAATGGAGGTTTATTTGGAAGATACAGAGAGTGGAGCGTAATACCTGAGGATCAGGTAAATGGTGGTGTTACAACATATATTAAAGCTGGATTGGTATTTGATAACAGAAATCAGGAAGCAAACCCTGACAGAGGTTTCTGGACAGAATTCCAACTACTGATGGCACCTGGTTTTATAGGTAATGATTATGCCTATTCAAAACTTGTTGTTATTCACAGGCATTATATTACAATTGTTCCTGATAAATTGAAATTTGCTTATCGATTTAATTATCAAGGTAAAATTAGTGGAGAAATGCCTGCATACATGTTACCTTTTATATACAATAGCCCACCCTCGCTCACCAGGGACGGAATGGGGGGAAGCAAAACCATTCGGGGAGCATTACGAAACAGGATCGTGGGAGAAGATTACCTTTTTGGTAATTTTGAAGTACGTTGGAAATGCTTTAAAACAAGGGTGTTTAATCAAAATTTTTATTTTGGATGGAATTTTTTCTTCGATTCTGGTGTTATTCTGCAAAAATATCAGTTACAAAACACCACAAATCCTGATGTTGCTACCTATCTTAACATGGGCAGTAATGATGGAATCCATAATGCAATAGGTACAGGTTTTCGGTTCGCCTTAAATGAAAACTTTATTGTAGCCATTGATTATGGGGTCCCACTGCGAAAAGAAGACGGGAAAAACGGTTTATATATGGGGCTTAATTACCTTTTTTAATTATAGTTTGTACCCTTTAAATTAGGACGATGAAACTATTCATTTTGCGTATATTCCCTGTAAAACCCTTTTTATTTAACTTGTTTAATAATAACTTCATCAAATCCCTCTGTTGTCCACGTTTTAAATTGTCCTGTAGAGTCAGCATAAATAAACAAAACATCTACACCTTGTAATTTTTGCACCAATTCCTTACTTTTTTCAAGCCCCTTAACCATGAAGGTTGTAGCCAAAGCATCGGCCAAGGCACATTCGTTGGTTAAAACCGTTGTGCTTAACAGGTTGCTTTTAACCATTTGTCCGGTTTTTGGGTCAATGGTGTGAACATATTTTATTCCATCTTTTTCATAATATTTTCTGTAGTTTCCTGAGGTGGCCAGCGAGGTATTATCCAAATAAATCTTAGTTTGGATTGTACGTTCATTAATATCTTTTTTATCATTAGGTTTTTCCACGCCAACCCTCCATTTACTTGCACTTACGTTCACTCCCTTTCCGCGTATTTCACCACCTATATCTATTAAGTAGTCTTTAATATTCCAACTATCCATATAATGTGCTAAATAATCAACTGAATAACCTTGCGCTATAGCATTAACATCAAGTTGAATCCTGGGGTCTTGTTTAAAAATTTCATTCGTTCGTAATTCTACTTTATTCATCCCCACAAATTCCAGGATGCTGTCAATCTTATCCTGGTCCAACTCAATACCTTCTTTCCAGCCAAATCCCCATGCATTTACCAATGGTGCTACAGTTATGTCAAAATCACCACCACTTAAATCATAAACTTTTTTTGAAAGGCCAAAAACGTAATTAAACAGCGAGTCGGTCTTTATTTTTTCATTGCTATTTATTCTTGAAATTAATGAATTATCCTTGTAAGTAGATAATGAAAGATCAAAGTTGGCCAATATTTTACTGATAGAATCTGTTAAATCAACATCACTTCTCGTGCTGTAGGTTACTTTAT
>JBNLCS010000002.1:0-10408 GCA_050303935.1 Bacteroidales bacterium | reverse complement strand
TTTTTTATAGTGTATTTTTGTTCCAGATGAGGTGGATTTGATGCGAATAGCATTGACTATTTAAAGAAAATCCAACAAAATATGGGACAAAAAGACGCATAAAAAAACTGAAGGATGAAATTTAAACAGTCTCTTAGCTTGCTTAATTCCTAAATTTTCGTTATAAAAATGAATCGAATAATTTATGAATTAGGTTAGGCACTGATTAAAACAAAAGGTATTTGCTTTCTTCCTTAAACAGTCATTATATCTTTCTCTTTTTCCTGGATCAGTTCATCCACTTTTTTTGTATAATCATCGGTAAGTTTTTGAACTTCAATTTCAGCATCTTTTTCCAAATCCTCTTCCAATCCTTCTTTTTTCATCTTTTTCAAATATTCATTAGCATCCCTTCTGGCAGTTCTGATACTTACTTTCGCATTTTCACCTTCTGTCCTTACCTGCTTGGTTAGGTCCCTTCTTCTTTCTTCAGTTAAAGGAGGAATATTAATTCGGATTAACTCCCCATTGTTGGCTGGTGTTAAACCTATATTTGCTGCCATGATTGCTCTTTCTATGTCAACAATAATTGATTTTTCCCAAGGTTGTATTGCAATGGTTTTAGCATCAGGTGTACTTACATTTGATACTTGGTTAAGGGGGGTGGGTGTGCCATAGTACTCAACCATTATCCCATTTAAAATAGCGGGGTTTGCTTTACCTGCCCTAATTTTCACCAATTCATTATCTAAGTGTTCGATGGCTTTTTCCATCCGTTCTTTAGTATCGTCTAAACAAAGTTGAACTTCTTCATTCATAGCTCAGAAATTTAAATATGCGGGTAAATATATTTAATTTTTAACTATTGTTCCAATTTTTTTTCCTGAAATCAAATCTTTTAGGTTACCTTTTTTATTCATATCAAAAACTATTACCGGTAAATCATTTTCTTTACACATAGTAAAAGCCGTAAGGTCCATAATGGTTAAGCCTCTTTTATATGCCTCATCGAAAGTGATTTCATCAAACTTTTTTGCATCCTTGTCTTTTTCCGGATCTGCAGTGTAAACACCATCAACCCTTGTACCTTTCAACAACACATCTGCTTCAATTTCCACAGCCCTTAACGCTGCTGCTGTATCTGTTGTGAAAAAAGGGTTCCCTGTTCCAAATGTAAAAATGGCTACTTCGTTCTCCTGCAAGGCTTTCAATACTTTTGGTTTTGAATATCGATCAGATACAGGTTCCATACTAATTGCTGTATAAACATTTGATGCAATGCCTATATTTTCAAAAGCTGACTGTATGGCCAATCCATTAATTACTGTTGCCAACATTCCCATGTAATCACCTTTAACACGTTCGAACCCTTTGTGCGTGCCCTGCATGCCCCGAAATATATTTCCACCGCCAATTACTATACCCACTTGAACACCATTTTGAACAATGTCTTTAATTTCTGTTACATAGTTGTTCAAACGATCTGGGTCAATTCCATATTTTTGTTCCCCCATAAGGGCTTCACCACTTAATTTTAGCAAAATTCTTTTATATATCATCTTTTAAAGCTTACTAGTTATTTTTTTACATATTCCGTTCAATTTATAAAAAAAAAGAGAGCTTAAACAAAGCTCTCTTTTTTATTTATTAACTAAATAATATTATGCATTTAAAGAATATCTGTAAAATTTGCTAACGGTCAAATCCTTACTTGCATTTTGCAGATATTGCTTAATTGTAATTTTATTATCCTTTGTAAAAGCCTGGTTTAACAATGTACTTTCTTTAAAGAATTTATTCAACTTACCCATTGCTATCTTCTCCAGCATTTCTTCAGGTTTGCCTTCTTGTCTGGCTTGTTCTTTACCAATTTCAAGTTCCTTGTCTATTTCAGACTGTGGCACATCCTCTTTATCAACAGCAACAGGGGCCATAGCAGCTACCTGCATTGCAACATCCTTTGCTACCTGTATGTCTTCAATTTGTTGGTTAAAACCAACAATAGTAGCCAATTTGTTACCCGGATGAATATATGGAATAACATATTTGTCTGATATACTCTCATAGTAAGAAAGTTCAATTTTCTCACCAATAATACCAGTTTGTTCCGTTACCAAGTCGCCAATAGTACGGCCATCAATTGTTATATTTTTAAGTTCATCAAGTGACGAAGGTTTATTTTGAATCGCTTTATCAAGAATTGAATATGCAAATTTCACAAAATCATCATTCTTAGCAACAAAGTCTGTTTCGCAATTTAATGATATAATTGCACCATACGTTACGTCATCACTAACCTTAGCAATAACAGCACCTTCTGACGCATCTCGATCAGCACGTTTATTGGCAACAGCCTGTCCTCTTTTGCGTATTACTTCAACTGCTTTTTC
Source organism: Bacteroidales bacterium (assembly GCA_050303935.1). GTDB lineage: Bacteria > Bacteroidota > Bacteroidia > Bacteroidales > JBNLCS01 > JBNLCS01. The sequence continues at coordinate 8,039 of JBNLCS010000002.1, read as the reverse complement.
AAAATCACCCTCAGCTTCCTGAAGGGCCTTTTTACAATCCATCATACCAGCTCCTGTGGCTTTACGAAGTTTGCTAACATCAGCTGCAGAAATTTGAGCCATCTTTTATAATTTTTTTTGATTAATACCTAATTTTATTCTTTTGAATCATCATCTTCATCAGCATCCGCATCATCAGTATCATCATCGGCAGAATCATCATCTTCTTCTACTTCGTCAACTTCTGCTTCTTCTGCTTCTTCCAAATCTTCTTCTGTTTCTTCTTCTACCGGTTTTGCTGATTTCCTTGCTTTCGATTTCTTAGCATCTGTTCTTTTATCTTTAGAGCTTCCTTCTTTTTCTTTTTCTAATTTTCTTTCCTCCAGACCTTCTTCAATAGCTTTTGCCATTATATCTACTATTAAAGAAATGGATTTTGAGGCATCATCGTTAGCAGGAATGGGAAAATCAACTTCGTTAGGATTAGAATTTGTATCAACCATTGCAAATACCGGTATGCTTAATCTGCGCGCTTCACGTACTGCAATATGTTCTTTTGATATGTCAACAATAAACATGGCAGCTGGCAGGCGTGTCAGGTCAGCTATACTTCCTAACATTTTTTCCAATTTTGCCCGTTGACGGGTTACTTGTAACCTTTCACGCTTTGATAGTGTATCAAATGTACCATCGGTTACCATTTTATCGATAGATGTCATTTTTTTCACCGCTTTGCGGATTGTAGGGAAGTTTGTAAGCATACCTCCTGGCCAACGCTCCGTTACATATGGCATATTAATTTGTTTGATGCGCTCGGCAACAATATCTTTGGCTTGCTTTTTCGTTGCAACAAAAAGAATTTTCCTGCCAGATTTTGCTATTTGTTTCATAGCATTGGCAGCTTCTTCAATTTTTACTACGGTTTTTTGTAAATCAATGATATGAATACCATTGCGCTCCATAAAGATATAAGGAGCCATCGCGGGGTTCCATTTTCTTCTAAGATGTCCAAAATGAACTCCTGCGTCTAATAAATCATTAAAATTTGTACGTGGCATTATTAAATATTTAAGTTTACATTCTGTTCAATCAATTACCTGGTAGTTTTTCAATGACGAAAAAGTCCAGGCAATTTAGATACTAAACTCGGTTCAAAGAAAAGGTTAACGTTTAGAGAACTGGAATCTTTTACGAGCTTTAGGTTGACCAGGCTTTTTACGTTCAACCACCCTGGGATCGCGTGTTAAGAAGCTCTCAGCCTTAAGTGCTGGTTTATTCTCTTCATCAATCTGCACAAGTGCACGGGCAATTGCAAGCCGTAAAGCCTCAGCCTGTCCTTTAATCCCACCGCCGTATAAATTAACCTTAATATCGTATTTACCTTCGGCATTGATCGTTTTTAAGGGTTGGGTAACAACATACCTCAACTGTTCCAATGGAAAGTATTCTTTAATATCTTTATTATTTATGGTAATATTTCCTTTACCGTCATCAAGATAAATTCTGGCGATAGCCCTTTTTCTTCTTCCAATGGCATTAACTACTTCCATCTTATATTATTTAATTGAATTAATGTCTAATATTACTGGTTGTTGTCCTTCTTGTTTATGTTGAGCCCCATCATAAACATAAAGATTTTTAAATATGGCATTACCCAAACGGTTCTTGGGAAGCATACCCTTCACTGCCATTTCAATTAGCTTTGATGGGTTTTTTTCTTTTATTTCACTTGGGGTAGATATTCGTTGACCTCCCGGATAACCTGTATGACGAAAATATTGTCTTGCATCCCATTTATTACCGGTTAACCTAACTTTATCAGCATTAATTACGATCACATTATCCCCGCAATCAACATGTGGAGAAAAATCCGGCTTGGTCTTTCCTCTTAATACCAACGCAATTTTAGATGCTAAACGGCCTAACACCTGATTTTCGGCATCAACAACATACCAATTCTTTTTTGCTGTTTCACTGTTTACATAAACAGTCTTATAACTCAACGTATTCACTTTTCTACGTATTTAATGTTCAAAAACAATAATAATCCCCATTTTTCGGGAACGCAAAAGTACAATTATTTTTCTGAATTAACCAAACTTAATGAAAAGATTTTTATGGGGCTGAAAGAAATTTAACAACCCGTGTTGTTTCTTTTTTATGTTTAATCCTTAAATCATAGTATTTTTCGAATTTCTTATTTTTTAAATACGTATCAAATATTATATAAAATGTGTTTTCATCTACACCATCATCGCGATGTAAAATCTTTTTTCTTTCGCGGGTTATGTAAAACATGCTTTGATAGTTTAGCAACTTCCCCTCATCAAATCCATCAATTTGCATGTCTTCATACAATTTCAGTTTTTTAGTTTTTAATTTTTTTCCTATTTTTTCCGCATCCTCCCTACATGCAACCTCCCAGGCATTACTTTCCCTTATTTTCAGTATAACCAAGTTAAAAGTTGTCCTAAAAATCAAGATTGACAGAATAAGAATTATTAACCGTACATGTTTTTCTTTTATATAAAAATACAAAAGGGGGACGTACAATAATGCAGAAAAAATCAAAAACAAAACACTGTAAGGCACTTTTTCCGTTTTATCATTAAAGGGGGACAATAAACTAATTGCAAATGCTATAAAGATTACAACAAAGAAAACTATCTCAATAATCTGAATATATATATCTTTTCTCTCTGATTTATAATGTTTGTATAGGGCAAGAAATAATGTATATATTAAAGGGACCATCATAAAAAAGTACCTTGGGTATACATTTGGTGAAAACCAGTAGATTAAAATATTAAACAAAAAAACGAGCCCACAATAGGTATAATAATTATTCTCCCTAATAACTTTTATGGCCCCCTTTCTAAAAAATAATATAACCAGAAATGTCCAGGGTAAAAAATGGTAAAACAATTCAACCGGAAATATAAAAAAATGAAAGATACTATCTGAAAAACTATGTTCAACTACTGTTCTTTTACTTGATTCAGAAAAAAGCGTTTGAAAAACCTGCTGCAAAGTACCCGGATTTTTTAAATGATATAAAAGATAATAACTACCAATAATCAAAATAAATATGATAACGCCTATAAAATGGGACAAATGAAAAAGTTTCTTTACTTTTTTTTGAGATATAAGCAACACCAATAATGTAATGCCGGTAAACACAAGAGACGGCAAACCCTTTAGTAAAAAACCAAAAGCGGTTAAAATATAGGTGCATATAAACATTGAATTATACTTCCCTGATTTATAAAAATAGTATATAACCTGAAATGTGAGATATATAACCCATGAAAAAGTAATATCAATAAGCCCCAGCATTGAATCGTAGAACATGATCCTTCCGCATGTTATAAATAGCAAAGCATTTATAAAAGCAAATCGTTTTCCAAGATGATTTTTAGTGAAAATGAATATTGTTAGACCAAATACGATTAAAAAAACAATAGTAGGTGTACGAATAATAAATTCCGAATAGGACCCTGAAATATTATACAAGAATAAAATAATCCAGTTAAATAAGGGTGGTTTATTGAAATACAGCTCACCACCAAGTGTTGGGGTTAAAATATCTCCGGATAAATCCATTTCAAGCGCAACCAATGCCCTAATCGACTCGTCTTCTATTAGAGGCATCAATCCTAAATTGATGAGAAGTGCAGGTAGAATTAAAACTAAAATGAAGAGTATCAGGATTTTTTCTACTTTTTTTAATTGCATAAAGCCTTTATTATGGTGTAAAACGTACTAAAGATAGTTTTATTATTACCATCATGGTTTCAAAATTATTAAAAATAAAAATATTTAATTATTGATTGTTTGAAAACTCAGGTCATGGTAAATAATATTATTTTATACTTTCGTAACCTTTAATGGCAGGGATTAAGTATTAAAAAAGTTACAACAGGTTTATGATCAGCTTTTTGAAAAGGGAGATACATTTTAAAATATATGTTTTATTGTTAATGCTAACCGCAGGTAGTATTCCTCTTTCTAATTTTATGATTTCATTATGTATGATTGCTATAACCCTGAATTGGGTTTTAGAAGGTCATTTTAAAGAAAAAATCAGATTACTTAAAAACAACCCTTCTTTTTGGATATTTTCAGTTCTTTACCTCGCACATATATTCTGGTTACTAAATACCGAGGAATTCAACCGTGGGGTTCATGATATAAGGCTGAAGCTCCCTTTAATAATTTTCCCGTTTTTCATTGCTACATCCCCAAAATTAACCCTGAACCATTTAAAATATATACTTTTAACATTTGTGCTAGGGGTAACAATTAATTCTGTTATCAGTACTTTTGTTTTTTTGTTTTTTGATAAAGCATTTTACAACATCCGTGAAATTTCATTATTCATTTCACACATCCGTTTTTCACTAATGATTGTAATTTCTATTGGTATCTTATCTTATTTCATATTTTCAAAGGAAATTCACAAATCAAAAACTGAAAACTTCGTATACGCAATCGCACTCATTTGGCTCTTGTTCTTTTTATTTTTGTTACGTTCGTTCACTGGCATATTTATTTTTATTATCCTTTTGATACCCTTGTTGTTTAAAATAAAATCGTATGTAAAGAAAAAAGGACTGAACCATTCAATTAACCTTTTTAGTATTGCCTTTTTTATTTTTTTACTTTTCAATTTTATTTATCCTGCTTATTTATACTTCAGGACAATGGATGAAAACAAACCGTTGCCCAAGAATACTGTGAATAACAATACTTATAAATATAATTTGAAGAGTAGGGATAAAGAAAATGGTTACTATGTATGGCGGTACATTTGTTTTGATGAAATGAAAAAAGCCTGGGAACAAAGAAGTGGTTTCGACTATAATAAAAAAGACCTGAAAGGCCACCCCCTTAAAATAACATTAATAAGATACCTGACTTCAAAAGGGTTAACAAAAGATTCAGTAGGCGTGTGGAGCCTTTCGGAAAAAGACATAACCCTTGTTGAAAAAGGTGTGGCTAATTATATCTATGGTAAAAAGTTAGGGTTATATCCAAGAGTTTATGAACTTATATGGGAAATAGACAGATATTACAAAGGTAAAAACCCCAGTGGGCATTCACTTACACAACGTATTGAATTTTTAAAAAACGGTATTGATATTATAAAAGATAATTTTTTATTCGGGGTAGGGACTGGTGATATTGCAATCGCTTTTAAGGAACAATATGAGCTAAATTCCTCAAACCTCAGGCTCAAATCACGATTGCGGACCCACAATCAATATGTAACCTTTTTTATAAGTTTCGGATTTATTGGTTTCCTTTTCATCATAAGCGCTTTTTTTCTTCCAATTTATTTAAACCGAAAGAAACTTCTATTTATTTCTTATTTTTCATTAACCGTGTTATTCTTATCAATGATCAATGAAGATACTCTTGAAACACATGTTGGTGTATCCTTGTTTTCATTTTTATATTCTGTTTTTATTTTTGGCTACAATGAAAATAAACTAAATGTTGAAATTTCTGAAGCCTTTCGGAAGTTTTTTAATTTTATTGCTTTTGCGAAACATTAATTCCAATAATTCGTAAATTTTTAATTATCAACACGGTTTAAATACGAACATACTTGCAAAAGATGAAGAAATTTTTATCTTCGCAATACAGAGGTTTGCATTGTCCATTATAAAAATATTGCTTATGCCATACAGACGCCTTCCGAATACTGATGTTTCGCGCTTGAAAGCACTGGAGGTTGCAGATAGAAAGGGGAGTGAGCTGCCACCATTTAAGTTGGCTTTTTCACAAAAAAGCTACAACCGGGCAAAACTTTTTCTTCCAAAGTTTAAAAAAGCAATGTTACAGTTTAAATTATCGTATAATAATCAGGTGGGAAAAAATAAGGATTACCTTAATGAACTTAAAAAGGCCAAAATATATATATCCCATTTTATCCAGGTTTTAAATATGGCCATATCCCGGGGAGAACTTCCGGCAGCAATTAGGATTTACTTTGGCATCCAAGAAGGGAATAAGAGAATACCTTCCCTAAATTCAGAAGAAGATGTTATAAAATGGGGAGAGAAAATAATTGAAGGGGAAACGCAACGCATAAATAAGGGAATGAGCCCAATAACCAACCCTACCATCGCACTGGTTAAAGTACGATATGAAAAATTCCTGGAATCATACCGACATCAAAAAACACTTCAAAAAACAAATGTAAGGAGCCAGAAAGAACTTGCCGAATTAAGAAATGAAGCCGATGATATTATTGTAAACGTATGGAATGACGTTGAGGATCATTTTCATAACTTACCAGATACTGAGAAAAGAAGGGAATGTGAAAAATATGGTGTGGTTTATGTATTCAGAAAAAACGAACTAAAAAATATTGAAGTAAAAGAAAATATATCTATCGATTCTGACTCATAAGGTTTTTTCTTTTGAAAATATAAATTAACACGACCATGAAAAACGTACTGATTATAGCGTAAGGGATCATTTCTTTTTCCAGGCCTACCGCGTCAAGGTTTATATTCTTACCTGAAATATTCATTACATATGTAGCAATGACAATAAATGTGTTGTTCACAAAATGTGCCAGAATAGGATACCACAAGTTACCAGACCATGCAAAAAGATATCCTAGATATAAACCCAACACAAAACGTGGTAAAAAAGTAAAAAACTGGAAATGAACTGCTGCAAATAGAAAAGCACTCAGAAAAACACCTACATGAATACTATTAAATAGTTGAACCAATGGTTTTTGAATAATCCCCCTGAATACCATCTCCTCACCTATTGCCGCGACAACTCCTATCATTAATATATTCACAAATAAACCCTTAAGGGAATGGACATTAAGAAAAGACACAGAAATTTCCATGGTCTGGTTTTCTTTTTCAATCATCCACTTTTCTATTCCACTCATAAAATCAGGGAATTTAAGCATTTGGTTAAAATATGATAAAGAGTTTATTAAGGGTATTGCTAGAACAATGGCTAAAGAAGCTACAATAATAAGAGATACATTTACTTTTTTTTGTAATCCAAGATAGTTTAATGGTTTGGCCGAAATTAACCAGGCAGCAACAATTGAAGGAATAACAAAAACAGAGATCCCATTGATGATTTGCAGTGATTTAAATATACCAATATTAGATTCATTAATACCTGACTCATAAAACTGCTGAAAATCACTAATGGCAATATTATGAAACGCCAACACAACAATTGTTGCGATAACATTTAAGGCTAACCCCCCAATAATAACCAGTAATGAAAACAGTAAAATAAAACCCTGGCCGTAACCATCTAAAAAAGCCCTTTTCACCTTTTAATATTTTAATTTAACATTTGCAAAACTAACATTTTATTACTTTTATGCCCCAAAATAGTACACGTTGTTTAAAATAGGGAATATTAAATTTTCACATCTTCCTTTGCTGTTATCACCGATGGAAGACGTTACTGATCATGTTTTCAGGTATTTTTGTAAAATATATGGTGCCGATATTATGTATACAGAATTCGTTTCCTCAGACGGATTATCGCACAATAATAAAAAAACCATTGAAAAATTTAAATTAACGAAAGAGGAGAGGCCCATGGGTATACAAATCTATGGACATATTCCAGAAGCCATGGTTGAAGCAGCCCAAATGGTTGAAGGACAAAACCCGGAAATTATTGACATTAATTTTGGGTGCCCTGCCAAAAAAATAGCACGACGCGGGGCTGGATGTGGAATGTTACGGGACATACCTACTATGCTCGATATTACCAGTAGGGTGGTAAAGGCTGTTAATACACCGGTTACAGTGAAAACACGTTTAAGTTGGGATGATGGTACAACCCGAATTGATGAAATAGCAGAACAGTTGCAGGACTGCGGTATTCAGGCATTAACTATACATGGCAGAACAGGTGTTCAGCAATATAAAGGTGACGCTGACTGGAACCTAATTGGAAAAATAAAGAGGAACCCAAGGATAAAAATTCCGATTATTGGAAATGGTGATATTACAAACGGGGAATCTGCGAAAAAAAAAATAGAAAAATATGGTGTTGAC
>JBNLCS010000001.1:0-12627 GCA_050303935.1 Bacteroidales bacterium | reverse complement strand
TGAAATCAAGGTTTTTGTTTTTTAATTTTTTCAGTGCATTTTCCCTTTCGTCATTTGTCTCCAAGGCAAAACCTATTAAAATTTGATCTTCCCGTTTTTTTTTCCCTAGTTTTTTTGCTATGTCGATCGTTGGTTTCAATTGAATGGAAAGATCGCCTTTTCTTTTAATTTTGGTTTTACTCACTAACTGGGGGGTATAATCGGCCACTGCAGCACAAAGAATGGTTACATCATGGTTTTCAAAATGTTTTAAGGCTTCATCATGCATTTGTTTTGCGGAAACAACATCAATTATTTCAATATTTGGATTTGAAGAAGCCACCTGGACAGGGCCTGAAATAATTTTAACCCTAGCACCTTGTTCAACAGCAGATTCGGCAATTGCGAACCCCATTTTACCTGATGAATGATTACCTATAAAACGAACAGGGTCAATATGTTCGTAAGTTGGCCCTGCTGTGATCAGGATTTTCTTATTTTTTAATTTTTTTTTTTGAAAAATTCCATTAACCTGTTCCAGAATAGCTTCAGGCTCCTCCATTCTCCCCTTACCTGACAATCCGCTAGCCAATTCTCCTGTCGAAGGTTCTAGTATAGTATTACCAAATGACCGGAGTTTCTCAATATTTTGTTGGGTAGCAGGGTGCAAAAACATATCAAGATCCATAGCCGGCGCAACCATAACTTTGCAACGAATTGATAAATAAGTTGTTAACAGAATATTATCTGCAATACCTGAAGCCATTTTAGCCATTGTATTGGCGGTGGCAGGAGCAATTATAAAAAGATCTGCCCATAAACCCAGATCAACATGACTATTCCAGTCTCCATTTTCCGGGTTGTAAAATTCTGTCAATACTGGATTTTTAGATAATGTGGCGAATGTTAAAGGGGTTACAAATTCTTTTGCCAGGTCTGTCATTAATACTTTAACTTCAGCGCCTTCCTTAACCAGTAAACGAAGAAGCACCGCCGCTTTGTATGCTGCGATGCTTCCTGTAACACCAAGAATAATTTTTTTTCCTTGTAACATATTAATTTTCAGCAGCAGGTTCTGTTTCCTCTGCTTCTCTGAAGTAAATTTTTTCTTCGAGGTATTCTTCCAATGCAATCAAAGATGGCTTAGGAAGTCGTTCATAAAACTTGGAAATTTCAATTTGCTCCCTATTCTCAAATACTTCTTCCAAATTATCAGTGTAGTAAGCAAACTCTTCAAGTTTTCTGTTTAATTCTTTTTTAAGCTCTGAACTTATTTGGTTAGATCTTTTGGAAACAATCACAACTGTTTCATAAATATTCCCTGTTTGTCCGTCTAACACTTCAATATCTCTTGTAATTGTGGTAGCTGGAGCTTTGGTCTTTTTGTAATCTATCATGTTAAAAAACCCGTTTTATATTTAATTATTACTAACTGTATTTTCTGTATTTAATTTGTCTACTGTGTCCTGGTATATTTTGTTCACTTCTTTCCTGAAATCACTCTCCGGAAATTCACTGATGAAAGAATAATACTCATCAAGAGTTGACTGGTACCTTGCACGTTTTTTACTTTCAACACTTCCTTCGGCCAGTAGATAATTTGACTTTAAGATTAAAAACATCATTTCCTCCCTGTACTTTGTATCGGGAAAATCTGCCAAACTGTTATTTAAGGCAATAATTGATGATTTAAAATCTCCCAAATCATAATAAAGTTTTGCACTCAAATATGATTTCTTAACGAGCTTTTCATTTAATTCAGTAATCAACTTTTTACAATCTGCAACCTTTTCACTATATGGGTATTTCACCATAAACAATCTAAACGATTCAATGGCCAATAATGTTTCAGTCTGATCAAGTTCAGCTCTTGGCGACATCATATAATTGCAGTACCCCACCATAAACTCGGCCTGTTCAGCAAAAGGACTATTGGCATAAATCCGGGTAAAATTTTTATAATTACTTCCTGCCAATATGAAATCATTCTGCTGATAGTAGCAATTAGCCAGATAAAACAACACTGTATCGTTTTTTGGTGTACCACGTGTTACCATTTGAATCTGTTCAAATATGGTTAAGGCACGGCCAAAATCTTCATCGGCATAATATTCCATCGCCTTTTTATATTTCAAATCGGCATCCGTACTTTTTAATACTTTTTCATATTCTGAACAAGAAAAAAGTACAATGGAAACAACAATTATATATATTAACTTTCTGAAAAACATCGTGCAAAAATATATTAAACTTTATTCTTAAAAAAAATATTTTTAAAAATCTTAACGATTATTAAGATTTTTTTATATACTGATTTGGGATGATTTGAAAAAAACATACATTTGTGGGCAGAATACAATAATAATATTAAAAACATTATACCGTGGATTTATTCGATAGAGTTAAAACCAAAATGGGGCCATTGGGCCAGTATCAAAAAGTAGGCCAGGATTATTTCTTTTTTCCAAAACTAGAAGGGGAACTTGGGCCACGTATGAAATTTAATGGAAAAACAGTTCTTAACTGGAGCTTAAATAATTATATTGGATTAGGCAACCATCCTGAAGTGAGGAAGGCAGATGCCGAAGCTGCTGTAAAATATGGCATGGCCTATCCAATGGGGGCACGTATGATGTCCGGTCAAACAAAATACCATGTTGAACTTGAAACTAAACTTGCCAATTTTGTAGGTAAAGAAGCCGGGTACTTATTAAACTACGGTTATCAAGGCATTATGTCAGTAATTGATAGCATGGTAGACCGTAAAGATGTTGTGGTTTACGACTCTGATTGCCATGCTTGTATCATTGACGGACTTAGAATGTCATTGGCAAAGAGGTTTGTATTTCCCCATAACGATATTGAAAACTGCGACAAACAACTTGAAAGGGCCACGAAACTTGCAGAAAAGCAAGGCGGTGGTGTTTTGGTTATTACTGAAGGTGTATTTGGTATGGTAGGTGATCTTGGTAACCTGAAAGCCATTTGCGACCTAAAAAGCAAACACAACTTCCGTTTGTTGGTTGATGATGCCCATGGATTTGGAACTATGGGAAAGACAGGTGCTGGAACAGCAGAACATTTTGGTGTTCAGGATCAAGTGGATTTATATTTTTCAACTTTTGCTAAATCAATGGCTGGCATAGGTGCATTTATTGCCAGTGCCCCTGAGATTATTCAGTACCTGCATTATAATATGCGTTCGCAAATATATGCCAAATCATTGCCAATGCCAATGGTAATAGGAGGATTAAAAAGACTTGAACTGCTTCAAACAAAACCAGAGTTACGTGAAAAACTTTGGACTGTTGTAAACGCCCTACAAAAAGGTTTTAAAGATAATGGATTTGATATTGGTGTAACAGAATCTCCGGTAACACCTGTTATGATGCATGGGTCATTAATTGAAGCTACCAATCTTTTGATTGACCTTCGTGAAAATTTCAATATTTTCTGTTCAGTAGTCATATATCCCGTTGTTCCCAAAGGCACCATTTTGTTGCGCATTATACCTACTGCAGACCATACACTGGAAGATGTTGAAGAAACCATTACAGCATTTAAGGCGTGCAGAAGTAAGCTGGAAAATAAGGAATATGATACCGAGTTTACTGATTTACGTACAATACTTAAAGAAGAAACTGTTTAATATACAATACAAAATCACAATAAAAAAGCCTGGTAGAAATACCGGGCTTTTTATATCTATGGCTATAATATAATAATTACTTATTCTTTTTCGCTTAAGAAACGTTCAGAATCAATAGCCGCCATACACCCTGAACCAGCAGCAGTAACAGCCTGACGATAAGTTGAATCCTGAACATCACCGCAGGCAAAAACACCTTCAACTTTTGTTTTTGCTGAACCAGGTATTGTTTTAATATAACCAACATCGTCCATATCCAGATAATCTTTAAATATGTCTGAATTTGGTTTATGGCCAATCGCCAGAAAAAATCCGTCAATATCTATTTTTACTTCTTCCTCATCCGGTTGTCCTTTTCTTTTTATCAAAATTACTCCATTTACAACATTATCACCAACCACTTCCTTGGTGTTGTGTTCAAAAAGGATTTCAATTTTTGGGTTTTTAAAAACACGTTCCTGCATAATTTTGGAAGCCCTTAGATGGTCTTTCCGTACGATCAAATATACTTTTGATGCTAAACCGGCAAGATATGACGCTTCCTCACAAGCTGTATCGCCCCCACCAACAACAGCAACCACTTTATTACGATAAAAGAAACCATCGCACGTAGCGCAAGCCGAAACACCTGACCCCTTGAATTTATCTTCAGATTCCAATCCCAAATATTTAGCGCTAGCCCCTGTTGCTATTATAACCGATTGTGCCTCAATCTCAAGCTTATCATCAATAATAACTTTATGTGGGTACGAAGAAAAATCAGCTCCTGTTGCTATACCAAACCTCACATCGGTGCCAAACCTACCGGCTTGTTTTTTTAAATCCTCCATCATTTCGGGTCCTGTAATTCCTTGTGGATATCCTGGAAAATTTTCAACATCAGTTGTGGTGGTCAGCTGCCCCCCAGGCTCTAATCCCTCATACAATACAGGAGACAAATTAGCCCTGGCAGCATATATAGCTGCCGTGTATCCCGCCGGACCAGATCCAATTATTAAACACTTTACTTTTTCCTTTTCCTTTATTTTACTTTCACCTTTAGGTTTATCATCATCAAGACTTTGCAGTGGTGTAAAAAGATTCATATTACTTAAATTCAAATTATTATTTAACTAAACTTTAAAAATCAATTATTAAATACAAATTAAGTTAATTTTTGTTTCAGGTTTAATATTTTTTAAGAAAAATAAAATCGATAAACTGAAAACACGTTATTATATTTGTGGTGATGAATATCACCATCAGTTAGGTAACTAAATCATTTAAATCGATGTATAAATATCTTACATTTGATAATAAACCTAAAAAATTATTGGAATTATGAAAACAAACTCAAATAAACGGATTTGTGCAGTACATTGTGAGAAATCTTATTTTATCCCCAACACCAATATAAAAGTTGAAGAGCACAATCCCCTTGAGCTTGAGAAACTTTGGAATAAATTAGATACGCTTAATGGCCTGATTTAGTTTTAGTAAAAGTATACAGAACATTTAGAAATTATATTTTTTCCCTTCAAAATTTTGAACTCAAAGGAAATATAATCTGGATGTCTTTAATTTTCAAAGTTTACACCATCAGTATCATCTGGAGCATACAAGTTATTTGAAATACTTATTTTATCTAACTTTGCCCCATCTTCGCGGTAGCCGAATGAAATAGTATGCCCTCCTTCTTCAAGAATACAATTAGTAAGTTTTTTCCATTCCCATCCGCTTGTTCCCATACCATTAAACATTTCAAAATCGCCATCATCAATTTTAACCCAGAATGAATCATCTTCTGACGATGCACAATTTAATCTTGCATATAAAGCAAAACTTCCTGATGTATCTACTGAAAACTCTACTACAACCAAGTTTTCAACACCGGTTGGCGCCAGCAAAAGGCTCTCATTACCTGGTTTAACCGTAACATATTTCTCATTGGATGCTTGTTTGTCTTCCAAAATATCCCATACATTTCCGACCTTTGAAAGCTCTGCTTCAAAAAATTTAGTTACAGATTTCCCTATATCTCGTTCCGGAAAAACCGGATTTCCTTTCCCCCACCATTCAAACCAACGTGAATAATCAACATTGTCAAACGGATGAATTGTTACATTTGTATTCGCTGAAGTATCCTCTAACAAAAATTTATCAATAAAGGCTTCAACTTCGGGATATTGACCAACAGGTAACATACAATGTCCGTGACCTCCTTCAATTGAAAATCCAAACCTGTCAGCAATTTCAAAATTTTTCCATACTTCATGAGCTGCTCTGCAAGAGACATAGCCTGATTCCTCCGCAAGCCATTCATAATCTGTATTACCAAGAACCAACAATGCACGAGGAGCAACCATGGCCATTAGCTCATGATGGTCATGGGGTAATTTTGATACATTATTGCTTTTAAAGCGGAACATATCTTCTATGAACCATTGATGACTTGTAGCGCCAAGTGTTTCAACCTTTCCTAATGTTTCGGAAACACGCCAAGCTGCCGCACCTCCACCCCCTGGTTCCTGGGCAATTGTAAGGGCAATCCGTTCATCAAAGGCACCGGCAAAAAGAGCCATTTTACCAGCAAAGGAACATCCTGTTATTGCAATATGCTTTAAATCAACGGGGAGATCTTTAGAAACAAGTTCCAATCCATCGATAAGTCGGCTAACTCCCCATGACCAAGCACTATAAGCCCCCATAAAAGTCAGATCAGGATACAGTTTATTGATAGGCTCATTGCCACGATTTTGAGTATGGGCCATTACCTGTCCAAAATTGAAAGTTATTGTAGCTATTTCCCTTGATGAGAATATTTCCTTTGGCAGTGTACCTGTTCCTCTTCCAATACCAATAATTGCAGGAAACGGTCCTGCTCCATCAGGTAAATACACTTCAGAAGTCAATTTTAGGGTTTCTCCATTTACTGTTATATTTACTATAAGGGTCCCTTCGGAATAATTAGCTGCTATACTATCTGGTCTCTCTGGCTTTTTTCCAATTTCATAATACTCAATTTCTGATTTGATTTCTGCACGCCTACAACGCCAGTTAGCAAACGAAGTATCCCTGGCGCTGCCATCAGACTTTTCAAAGGGATCTGGTAATGGTTTAATTGAACGAAGATCACTAAAATCATGAAATACCGGCTTAGGACAATCCGAACCAGTATTTTCCTTTGAATAGACAAATGGTATTTCCTGACAGAATGACCAATTCATTGCCAATATATTCAGTATAAAAAAAACCTGAAAAAGTTTTGTATTACTGCTCATCGTATTTATGATTTAAAAAGTATCTTTTCAGGCTTATACACATCAATTCAATGTTATGTACTATTTAATCATACTTGTTCTATTCGTCCAGTCCATTAATAGTTTGGATAGTACCATCGTTATTGTATGTCAATTCGCAAACTTTCAGGCTACGCAACCAAGTTTTTCCACCAGAAGGAACGGAATCATGATGAAAAAAGTACCATTTACCTTTATACTCAATTATGGAATGATGCGTTGTCCAACCAACAACAGGAGTTAAAATAACACCCTGATAAACAAATGGTCCGTATGGATTATCCCCAATTGCATAACATATATTATGCGTATCACCTGTTGAATATGTAAAATAATATTTATTCTTGTATTTGTGCATCCACGATGCCTCGAAGAACCTTCGTTCATTATCCCCTGCATTTATTGGCTTACCAGATTTGTCCAATATTACAATTGGCTTTGGTTCTTCAGCAAATTCCATCATATCATCAGACAAACGGACTACACGTGAAGGTATAGCCGGCTCATTATCGGCCGTAAAAGCGGCACATTCAAGCGCCTTGTTATTTTTATAGCGTTGTAACTGGCCTCCCCATAAACCTCCAAAATACATATAGTATTTACCATCTCCATCATCAAATATGGCAGGATCAATACTATAACTACCTTTTATCGGATCAGAATTAGGAATAAACGGACCAGCAGGGTTATCGCTAACTGCAACCCCTATCCTAAAAATGTCATTTTTATCTTTTAAGGGAAAATACATGTAATATTTACCATCTTTATATGCAACATCACAATCCCATAATTGTCTACCTGCCCATTTAATTTGAGAAACAGATAAAACAACTCCATGATCAGTAACTTCTCCTTCCATCACATCTTCCAATGAAAACACATGATAATCATTCATATCAAAATGATCACCATTATCATTTTCCGGAATTCCACTTTCTCTATCATGAGACGGATAAATATAAAGCTTACCATTAAATTCATGTACAGCCGGATCTGCCATATAATCTTCCGGGACCAAATATCTTTTTTTAATACTCATATTTTATATTATTTTTCTTGTGTTTTTTTAATTATTAAATCTACAACTGGTTTTGGTTGATATTCCCGGTCAAACAGCAGAGCATAATCGGTGCGTCCTCTCATTGGCCAATTATTCAACCAAGAATCCCCATCGGTTACCCCCCATAATGTTACCCGGTCAATCACATCACTATATTTTAAGTAAATATCAAAAAACTCCATCATTCTATTATTCCAGGCAACAGAAACGCTATCCGGTAACCCCTCGCTATAGGGGTTCATCTCTTGTTGAAACTGCATATTATTGGAAATATCGGCACCTTGTCTTCTTCGAGGTAAAGCAGTTATATCAAGTTCAGTAATCATTAATTTAACATCAATAGCAGCAAAAGCCTCAATACTTGCCACATACTCATCAATTGAAGGAAAATTCATACCACAATGAGACTGCATACCAACTGCATCAATCCGGATCCCTTTACTTTTCAAATGCTTAATCAGCTTAACAACACCTTCCCTTTTGCCAGGTTTATTCATTGAATAATCATTGTAATACAACTCAACATCTGGATCAGCTTCATGTGCATATTGGAAAGCCAGGTCAATAAATTCCGGCCCCAGAATTCTGTAAAATGCTGATTCTCTAAATGACCCATCATCATTGATTGCCTCATTTACCACATCCCAACCTTTAACTTTACCTTTGTAACGACCAACAACAGTTTTTATATGGGTTTCCATTCTTTTTTTAAGAATATCAGGAGCTACATCCTCTCCGTTTTCATCCCTGCAAAACCATCTTGGCAATTGTGAATGCCAAATTAAGGTATGGCCTGTAATAGTTAAATTATTTTCAACACCAAATTCAACAAACTTATCTGCTCTTTCCCAATTAAACTGACCTTCTACAGGTTGCAATTTCTCAGATTTCATGCTATTCTCTGCTACAATAGCGTTAAAATGTTTTTTTACAATTTCAACACCATCGGTATCCCTACCCATAAAATATCTTGGATTCAAGGCAGTTCCTATGAGAAATTTGCCATCTAACGCATCTTTTAAACCTATTTCTGATTGAGCTGAAATAGAATTATTTACCAGAATAAAAGATACGATAATTACACCTAACAACTTACCTACTTCATTTTCTTTCATTTTTCATCTTTTATATTAACCTTTTTGATACTAAAAAAACCTCTTGGTATACCCCTCCTATTTTTGCAGCAATATATTCCTTTTTATGCATTTTTCCAACTTGTTTTACTTATCAGATACATTTTTATAAACATGTAAAACATTACTTTTTTTTAGCCTAATTCTCAAACAGTCAAAAACTAGAAATTACTAACAACAAATAAATTATCTCATATTTAATACAACAATAAAGTATTAAAAATAATTTTTAGTAAGACTTCAGGGTTGTTATGCAACTCCTAAATACGTTAACTGTCAGGTTATAATAACCTGACAGTTTTTTATTAAACTAAACAACTTTTCATAAAGCCACAATACGAATTTAAATTGGTCAATTTACCACATCAGGTGTAAACAACTCAAATTTCACCGCCCTGTCACGTAATACCAATGTATCTGTAAACGAATGTGTAGTTGTACCAAAATCCACAGAATAATCAAGATGAAGAACATCTCTTTTTTTACCTCCCCACATATCCCCATCTTCAACCAATTTTCCACTACCAGAAACAGCATATGTTGCAGACTCCGGTTTAGATACAGTAATATTTCCCTCATCATCGAAATTAAGGACTATTTCAAAAGGAACGTCAATGGTGCTACCCTTTTCACGTGTATCCAAAGATATTGATACTTCGTTGAGCGATCTGGTCAAAGCCCTACAAGTTTCATCATTTTCAACATGTTCGGCATGATATACATTTTTTGTATTGAGGGATGCGTTTCCTCCATTACCCCTGACTACATCAACTCCCCTGCGCAAGTAAATTGCATCATATGGGTTTTTATACTTAATGGCATACAAGATATAATCTTTTGGTACAACCTCCCAATCTTCAGTTCTTATCCTATTGGGATCTTGAACCACACCAATTCCCTGTAATACAGAATCTGCGTTTGAAACTGAACGAATAACCAATGGTATGACATAATTATTATCAATAGCCAAGGTATCTGCAAAAAAATCATCCGTTAATGTCACTTCTATACCTCCTATAATCTCACCTTTGGGTATTGTTATTTGCATATCGCTTGGTAAACTATAATAATTTGAAGGCATTGGCCTGACAAGATGATTAGTATCCCCTTCAAATATTACACTGTCGCACAACGAATTATCTACCTCAATCTCTAAAACCACATCTGTTTCATTATTATAAACCCCAGATAATGTAGCCATTATCAAACACTTACGTTGATTATCCAATGTATTATCGTTTACATAATCTTTTCCAAGGACAATTGTCCTGACCGGCGACTGATATGGGAAATACACAGTAGAATATTCATGGTCAGGGAAATCCCATTCATTATTTTCGCATGCTGCAAAAACAAGAACTATACTTAATAATATACATCCTATTTTTTTCATCTGTTTATTTTTTAATTTTTAATGGTCAGATGGAACCGCATGATTAAAATAATCATAATCGTGTGTTTTTAATGATTATTTTCATGCTTGTTTCATTTTTCTGATATTTAAAGTTTAAGATAGCTTTTACCATCCATTATTTTGCACTAAACCTCCTTTTAACACCTCATAATATGGAATTGGGGGATAATTCATATAACCTTCATACAATCTGTTTTCAACTTGTATTGTTGTATATGTAGAATCCGAAATTCTTACCCCCATTGCTGGTTCATTCAGGTTTTCATTCCACCTACGCAAATCCCAAAAACGAAATCCTTCGAAACAAAGCTCTAGCCTTCTTTCATTTTTAATCAAATCTCTCATATCTTCTTTTGTTGTTATCGAGGTTAAATATTCATCAGGAATTGTATCAGCAATGCCAGCCCTGCTCCTAATAGCCGCAATAACTTCACGTGCCGAATAACTATTTGGCCCTGTACCATCAGGTCCCCAGGCTTCATTAGCTGCTTCAGCATAAATTAAAAAAATCTCCGTATATCTGATATGAGGCATAATATGAGCTTTTGTTAAAGGAGCCGCCGGATTAACGCTAACATCTTCACGAACAGGTTTGCGTATATAATAACCGGTCCTTGATGATGTTTGAATATTATCTATTGCATTCACTCCTTCTGTTAAGACCATTGAGTCTCCTGCAAAATTACTTCCGTTAACCACGATAAAACTATTTAACCTGGGATCCCGGTTTTCATATGGCCTGTAAGGATTAAAACCACTGTTTGCGTCTGAAATTGGATACCCGTTTGCCATCGGAAAAGCATCAACTAGGTTTTGGGTTGGGTTTACCCGTCCGTTTCCGAACAATGACGGCGGAAATACTTCCCTCTCCAGGTTGTTAGTACCTGCTCCACTTTGTTTGCTTGATCTCCAAAGCATATCCGGTATATTTGCAGCATCAACATTTGCTGCAGTAAAATATAAAAGCCCTTTTGGGTCCAAACCTGATACACCACCTATTTCGTCAAGTACTTTTGCAGCATAATTGGCTGCCATTTCCCATGTGGTTGAATTACCTTCGGCATACGCCGGACTTGCAGCAAGAAATGCTGCTTTTGCCCTTATCGCCCTGACAATCTGGCCCGAAAGACGTAATTTGAAATCTTTGCCAAAAACCCGGTTATAATCATTTAGTTTATAATTTTTGTATATTGCCGGCATGTCTCCTTCATTCTTTAAGGTTGTATAACTTAATGGCAAGTACTTTTCTGCCTCATTCAGGTCTTTATAAATCTGTTGTAAGCATTGTTCAAAAGTATTCCTTGGTTTCCAGAAATCAGATCCTTCATCAAGCTCATCAGTAATAATGGGAACACCCATCAACTGACCTGATTCATCATATCCGGCATGCGACTGCAACAAGTGAAACATAAAATAAGCCCTTAACCCATATGCTTCTCCCTTATTCTTTAGATTAAACAATATATTCACCGAATCGTTTGAATAAGACCATTCAACACTATCTGATTCCGCTAAAAACCTGTTTAAGTATACAATGGCAGTATATGCATTATTCCACTGACTCATTGGATTAAAAATTGCAGACCATTGCCCGGTAGCCATCCTTAGGTAATCATTTGTTTTATCATTTGTTACCGCATTGTCGGTTGCTACATCGGTATAGAAATAAAAATAGTTGTTCGTAGGAATACGGGTGTACGCGTTCATTAATATGCCTTCAGCAAAAACAGGATCGGAATATATATCCTCCAATGTACGATTATTTTCATCCACCGGAGTTAAAAGATCCTCACAACTGGTAGCAATCAACACAACCCCAATCATTAGAAATATTATTTTATTCATGATTTTTAATTTTTAATTTTCAAAATTTAGTTAAAAATTAGCCCTTATCCCCACTTCATAAGCTCTAAATTGAGGGGATGCACCAATATTCAACTCCATAATTTCCTTATTCTTGGCAATGGTCAATAAATTTGAACCATTAATGAAAATGCCCAGTTTTTTAATGAATAATTCCTGGGTAGAATTCCTGATAAAATCATAGGTTAACTGAACCTTTCTAATATCTATCCGGTCAGTATCATAAATCCAAAAATCTGAACTTCTGAAAT